>CAIWVZ010000403.1 GCA_903916245.1 uncultured Planctomycetota bacterium
GTCGGTCGCGGCGGCTTCGGCTTCGCGCTTCGCGAAGTACTCGGCCGACTTCCAGATCGCGGTCACGGGCACCTGCGTCTGTTCGATGCCGTCCTTCACGATGTTCGCGCGCGGGATCACCTGCTTCGTCCCCGCGACCGTCACCGTGAGTTCCTTGTCGTTCTGCGCGTCGATGCGCCCGACGACTTCGTCGCCGGTCTTGAGGAGGATCCGGGCACCCGGTTCGGAGGGGATGCGGCTCGACTCGTCCTCCTTCAATCCGCGCGCGATCATGATGCGGTTGCGATCCGCCTCGCGAATCAGCGACCACGGCACGAACACGGTGCCGCCGCCGTCGAGGAGCTTGACGCGCAGGCCGCGGTCGTTGGCCTCGAGGATGCTCACGTGCAGATAGCGTCCGTCGACGAGTACGAGGTCCTCCGCGTGGAGCCACGCGGGGAACAGGACGAGGACGAGAAGGGCGAGCAGACGGCGCATGGCAGTCTCCATTATTGAGGCTTTCCGGTGCGACCCCGGAGGATGGCCTGATTATCCGACGGCAGCGCGATCGGAAGGTAACCGAATTCGTAGGTACGTTCGCCGCCCGGAGCGGGAACGACGAGGGTGACGCGAGCGAGGACTTCACGACCGGCGTCGTCGCCCGGGACGGACTCGAACAGGTAGCGACACTTCCACCGATTCGTGGCCCCGAGCCCGAACTCCCCGTCCCCGCGGCTCTTGCCGCCCTTGGATCCCCCCGCGACACGGGCGGCGGCCTCGACCGAAATCCGTTCCACGGCTTCGGGCAAAAGCAGGGCCGCATCCATCCGTTCCGCCGCTTCGGCTTCGAGATCGAGGGCCCCCGAGAAAAGGGCGATCACCCCGGACATCCCGATCACGAGAAGTCCCATGGCGACGAGAATTTCGACGAGCGTGAAGCCCTTTTCGCCACGGCGGATCATCGTGTGGTCTCCGTGTAGTCGGCGCGTCCGGTCGGCGGTCGCACCGTCAGACGGTAGGTCTTTCCGACATTGACGGAGGTGCCGGGCGCGTGCTCCCCGACTTCGGATCGACGGCGGCCGCGGGCGACCCGCGCTCCCCCGGTGATCACGTCGTCGACTTCGCACCACTCCCCTCCGACCGACACGAGGCGGTCGCGATCGCCGAGCCGCGGTAGGCGCCCCGGTTCGTCGACCACGAGTTCGCGCTCGCCCGGCCGCAGCGGACGGACGAGACGGGCTTCCGGGCGTCCGGGCGTGCCGATCGTCAGCGTGATTCCGAGCCGACGGGGAAACAGGTCGTCCCGTTCGTCGGCGAGGGACGCCGGACCACGCGCGAAGCCGAACTGTTCGGGCGGGAGCAACGCGCGAGTCGAATCCCACGTCTCGCGTCCCGACGCGTTCGGAGGGGCGTCGAGCATCGCGGCTTCGTCCTCGATGTTCGGGATCGCGTCTCCCGCGTAGACGCGAAGGAGCAGCACACCGGTGACGACCGGTGAAAGGTTGCGACGGATCCACGCGGGATCCGCCACCATCGGAGCCTCGTCGCCGAAGAACCCGCCTTGGGCGAGGGCCGGAGTCCGCACGCCGCGCCACAGCGTCAACATTCCCGGAGGGTCCACGTCTTCCTGGGTCAAGGCCCAGCAGACTTCCATGAGTCCCGCCGGAGGGGCGAGTTGTTCCCGCGCGCCGATGCCGGGGTCCCCCCCCGTCCACGCCGCTTCGGGCTTGCCGATTTCGGGAAGACCGCGCGCCGACCCGTCGGTCGGTTGGGATTCCGGCGTCGGGACGGGCGCCGGACGCGCACCGGCCGAACGAAGCACCGGATGAATCGCCTCGCCCTGCGGCAACGCGCGGACGAGCCGGATCATCGACTGCGGTCCGCCTCCGACGCGGGAAACGGACACGACGAACCGTCCACCCGCCCCGGTGTGCACGTTGGACAGATCGTCCTCGAGGAGCCCGAGGACGGTCGACGCCGAGGCGAGGTGTTGTCCGCTGCGTTCTCCGGCGTGGTAGAGGTCGAACGAGTTCCGCATCAGCTGCACGAGCAGCGTGCCGAGCGTTCCGAGGAGCGCCATCGCGGCAAGGAGTTCGACGAGGGAAAGTCCCGACGGGCGGCGGCTCATCGGCGTTCCTCCCGCGTCAACGTCCGCGTCTCGTCCATCCAGATCACTTCGACTTTTTCGAGGATCGGCGACATCTTCCACTCGTGGCGCACGAGATTCACCGGATCGAAGCAGCCGGATTCGAAGGAAACGCCGAAGCGCACGTCGAACCCTTCTCCGTGCGAACGGATCGGATGCGGTTGCTTGCCGTCCGCGGCGGGATCGTCGAATCGCCAGACCGACGGCGCCACCGCCCCGGGACCGGCCCACGGCGCGTCGCGACGCAAGCGCACGGTCGCCGTAAGGCGCACGCTCCGCGACGGGCTTTGTTCCTCCCAACGGAAACCGTCGAACCACGCGCCGTCGAGCGGCAACGAGAATCCGTACCAAGCGAGTTCGGGACTGTCGTTGTCGCGCGAGCCGCGATCCCAATGACGGAACGGCATCTCCATCACGATCGCCTCGGCGTCGTGGGCGCGCGTCAACGTTCCGAAACGTCCGCGGAAAAGTCCGCCCGCGCGTTCGCCCTTTTCGTCGAGGCGCGGCGGCATCGTCAACGTGTTCTGATTCCGCACCGCGGAGTAGTGGATGAGTTCGTCGTCGACGAGCACCAGTCCGCCGTTCGCGACGAAATCTCCGGTCGACGCGAGATTCACGTCGGTCGCATCCGCCGCGAGCGGGGCTTGGAGCATCGAGACGGGCACGAAGTCGAGGAACACGGCGGACGTGCCGAATCCGTGCTTCTGGGGCACCGTGTTCATGAACCCGCGGATGCAGCGCAGGAGCGCGGGGCCGCCGCCTTTGCCGGTTCCGATCTGCCGGAAGGCGATGATCTCGTCGCCGATCTGGACGAGCCCGGCGTCGTTTTCGGGGAGCACCGACTGAAGAGGCTCGTCCGCGAGCACCTTGGTTCCGTCCGGCAAGGTCGCGTAGAGCGGCGGTTGTTGGGCGAATCCTTCGCGCAACACCCACTCGGTACGACAGAGAGGGATCTCGTCCGTCGACTCGTCGATACCCTGCACCTGCGTGACGGACGCGCCGCCCGACGTGTTGCCCGTCGACGAAGCGTTGAGCCCCATCGCCGCGTGGTCCCAAACGATCAAGCGGTCTTCGGTGGTCGGAGCGATGCGCACTTCGTCGAGGCGTCCCGACAAGGGCGACAACGCACCCGAGGTGCCTTGTCCGCCGGCCGACGCGATGGCGCCGTTTCCGCGGATGCGCGGCAACTCGCCGGAAGGGAATTTGAGAAGTCGCGTGTACGTTTCACGCGAGGGATCGACGACCGGAACCTGACGCACCGTGAATTCCTGCCCGCCGGTCGCGAAGGCCGCGAGACCGATGGACGGATTGCCGTTCACGGCTTCCGGAATGTTCGCCGACCACGCCACGTCGAAGCGACGTCGGATGCCGCCGCCCGACGATTCCACGGTGACGGAATCCCCCCATCCCGGACCCGGCATCGCGGGCACCGGAACCGAAGTCGGTTGCCCCGGCTGCGGATTGGTGACGGGAATCGTGCCGATTCCGGGGAACATCGGCACGCGGAAGACTTGAGTGACTTCCTCGCTCGACCCGTGGACCGCCGCTCCCGCGTTCAGAAGATTGTCGTACCCGAAGATCGCGGTGCCGCCCTGCGACCGGAAACGCAACGCCTGATTGACGAGAACGGCCGCGGCCGGTGCCGCGTTCGTGATGGATTCGAGGAGGCGTTGGACGGCGTTGTCGAGGCGCGGGCCGTCCGCGTTCACGAGCAGATTGCGGCCCGTGTCGCGATACGTGTAGCGGATCCACTCGACCTTGTGCTGTTGGATATCGTCGAAGTTCGGAAGTCCGACCGAAACGAACTCGGGGTTGATCCCGTTTTGCCCCTGGCGGGGCTCGAAATAATTGGCGACGTTGGTCACGCCGATCGACAGCGGAATCACGCGACACAACGTCGGAACGTTGGCGGCGGACCCTTGGCCCGCGCGTCGCACCCAGTGCTTCTGCCGGGTCTGCGAGATCACGATATTGCCGCCGACCTGCCCCGTGATCGGATTGTCGGTCGGCGACGAGAGACCGAGAAGCGTCGATCCCGAGCGCGACTGGTACGTCGCGAGTTCGATCACGGTCGGCGCGATGCCGCCGAGATTCACCCCTCCGGGCAAGGTCTGCCCCGTGATGCTCGAAACGATCAGGACGTAGCCGCCCGTCGGTTGGAAGCACGAGAAGTCGGGTACCGAGCCCGTCGCGAGCACGAGATCCAACCGATCGCCGTTCGGCTTCGACGGGTCATGCACCTCCATCGTGATCGGAGGCGGTCCGCCCGCGGGGGCTCCCGGGCCGCCGCCGACGGTCAGCGTTTCCACCGCGTTCGACGCGAAGGACGCGAGGTTGAACGGCCCCAAATCGGAAGCCAGTTTTCCGCCGCCCTTCGGGATCGCGACGCCGCCGCGATCCTGCTGCGGCAACAGCGGCAGCGAGTAACCGAAGAGTTCGACGCGCTCCCCCGCCGCATGATCGATCGGACTCGTTCCGCGACGCCCGCGACCGTTGCCGCCGCCGTTCGGATACGTGATCACGGAGAACGACGTCCCCGTTCGCTCGAACTCGACGATCTCGCGGCCGACCCACGCGGCACCGCGATCGGGCCACCCTTCGGCGTCCTCCGTCGTGAACGTCGTGTCGGCGCGCGCCATGGATCCCGCGAGGCGCGTGGAATACTTCGCCTTCCCGCGCTTCATGCCGTCCCACCAGATCGCGACGTCCGAGGGCTTCGAGCCCTTGTAGGACATCCCCGCGTGGTACCACGTGTCCGACTTCCACACGCCGCTTTCGGGCATCCACGTGGTCTCGGCGACTTCCTCGATCGTGGAAGCGGGGTTCGGCAACGTGCGATCCGCGACACGCGCCTTCACGCGACCGTCGGCTTCGCGCGACAAGGTGATGAACTGGTTCGGGTCGTCCGACGCTTGAAGATGGAAGAAAGTCGCTTGCGACGGCGCACCGTCGAAGCGGAACCATCCGTCGAGTTTGACGGGATTCGGGCCCGTGCGGTCGAGCAACGTCCCCGACTGGGGTCGACGATTGCCGCCGCCGCTCGCCGTCACGCCGCCGACCGTACCCGGCAGACGCGTCGCGCCTCCCGCGGCACCGCCGCGACCGCCGCCTCCACCGCGTACGCCGGGATTCGACTTCGGAAGTTGGTACGCGCCCTTCTCGAGCATCCAACCATCCGGGTCGATCTTCTCCACGTCGATGTTGTCGGGGACCTGAAACGCCTGACCGTCGAAGTGCTCGATGAATCCACCGAGAGGTTCGAGACGCGCCGGAGAGAGTCGGACGTCGCCCTGCTCGCGATCCGGGAAGACGCTGCGCTTCTCGGCGTTGCCGGAGTAGAGCAAAAGTCGCGGAACGCGGCTCGGCGGAATTTGATTTTGGGATTCGAAGCGTTCGAGGGGCTTCGGCCAAGTCGAAAACCAGCGCGCCGTGCGAGCGGCCAGGATGGGCTCCTCGAAATCCCACTGCGTATCGAAGAACGTGCTGCGGCGTCCCGGCGACGCGATGCGTACCTGTTCCGTGACGACGCGCCGGGCGCGTTCGCGTCCCGAGCGATCGTTCGCGACCGCGCTGGCCGTGATCGTATAGTGGTCGTACGACCGGAACGAAAACGGCACCGTATTCATGAAGCCGAACAGTTTGTCGCCCGGATCGATCGCGTTGCGGAACACCGCGAGCATCTGAAGTTGGTCGTAGATGAGCGGCGCCGACGAAAGGAGATTCTGCAGCGTGTCGCGCAACTGTTCGAGGTTGCGGACGGGGCGTGCGGCGAGAAGGGCGTCCACCACCGCCTCGGCGCCGAGTCGCGTCACGCGGCCGGTCGTTCCGTTGGCGGTGCGGCGCCCCCGCGTGAACTGGAGACCTTCGACGACGCGAAGAAGCGTGTCCTTCGTGGCGGTGTTCACGTTCACCGGATGGCGCAGGAGCGGCGCGACGAACGTCTGTTCGGCGGCGTACGCGTTCGCGAGCGGATCACAGAGCGCGAGCACGGAGACGGCACCGCGCGGCTGCGAGTCGAAGACCATGTTGTATTCGGTCGTCGCTCCGTTCGTGATGCGGATGACCGTCCCGGGCGAAATGCCGTCGTTGCCGCGAACGACGATCTTGTAACCGTCGGTGACGTCGGCGTTCGTCGGATCGGTGTCCTGCGCGAGGGTGGTCGGGGCGCCGAAACCGTCGGACGTGGGACGGCCTCCGACGAGCGAGAAGTCGCGTGCGAGACGGTCGACGTCGTTCGCCGAGAGGCGGACGTCGGAGTAGAGCGCGACTTCCTTCATCGAACCCGGCCACGGCGATTCGCGACGGGCCGCGCCGGACTTGCGCGGCGACTTCCACGGGAGCATCGCGAGTTCACGGGCGCGGTCGTCGATCACGAAGGCATCGGGCTGATGCTTGCGCGCCTTCCCGCCACCCGGCAATCCGCGTTGGCAACCGAGGAACTGATTCCCCGTCGCCCGCGCGTAGGAGATCCGCTCGCCTTCGAGGAACAGGTAGCCGTTCGTCGGAGGGAATCCGGTGGTCTCTTCCACCGTGATGACCCCGTCGGTGTCGGTGATCTCCGAAGTGACCACGGTGCGACCGAGCGACGCGGCGATCAGGAACGGCGGCGAGGTCCAAAGGTTCGGGGTGGCTTGGGTGTCGCGCACCGAAACGTCCCATACGTCGCCGCGCGGGTCGCTGCGATGGAGCAGCGGCACACCGTCCGCGTCCACCAGCGGTTTCCCCTTCGAGTCGACGAGATCGAACGGGATCTTGAACTCGTCTTCGGTGTCCCAAAGCGGAGTCGAAAGCGGATCCGTGTCGGGGTTGCCTCCGCGTTCGAATTCGCGCTCCGGTGTCGTGCGCTCGAGGGTGACCTTCGCGTGGTCGAGCACCGCGCGTGCACCGACACGGACGCGTGCTTCCGACACGAGGTTTTCACTGGCCCCGTTGTCGTTCAAGGCGATGGCGAGGAACGGTGCCGCGAGCACCATGAGCCCGAGGAGGCACGAGAGGACCAGGATCAGGGCGACGCCGCGCTGCCGTCGACGCATCATCGGATCACTCCCGCGAGGTCGACGACCACTTCCTCCGCGCGCTCTTCCTGAACGAGCCGCAACCTGACGGGTTCGCCGTGCAGACGTCGATCGAGGCGTCCCTCTTCGTCGAATCGAATCGCGAGAGGGGCCTTGAGATCGAACGCCACGCCGCGCTCGAGATTGAAAGGTTCGCCGATGCCGACGGTCACGTACCGCACTCCGTCGAGAAGGCCGGCCACACCGCCGCCGATCATGAACGTGAAGTCCGGGGCGGACGCGGTTTCACCGGAGAAGGGCGTTTCGGCTTCGACCACTCCGTGCGCGGTCACGACGAGCGCGACGCCGTCGTAGGCGATACCGACGCGATTCCAGGCGTCGGATTCGACGACGCCCGCCGCGGTCTTCGCGCGGCGAACCACGGGCTCGTCGCCGGGGCGATCCGAAGGACGCGCCATGATTTCCGCCGAGAGAGAGAGATCCTGTTCGAGAATCAACGCGAAAGAGTAGGTGTCGGCGGAACTGCCGAGGCGAACGATCTGTCCGGGGCCGGAAGGCATGAGGTCCGCTTCGAAGATGAATCCGGCGGATGGGTCGAACGTGGGCGCCGATGCGAGAGCCGGACCGAGAATACGTCCGCCTCCGGCCAACTTCGCGGCCTTGCGTACCGTGCCTCCGTCGACGAGAACGGCGCCCGCGAGCAGGGCGTCTCGTGCGTCTCCCATCGGCGTACGACCGTTGTCCGCGGCTTCGAAGTTCAACGTGGCGGCGCGTCGTGAAAGCCGAACCTGCAACGATCCGGGAGCCCCGGTCGCCGGATCACCCGGCAGACAGACGACGGACGAAAGCGCTCGATCGGCACGCGCGAGTTGTTTCGCGCGCGTCAACGCCGCATGCGTCACGCGGACGGAGCCGCCGAGCGCCGCACCCTGTCCCGCGCGGGAAAGCGCGTTCGCGGAGAAGCCCAACAGCACGGCGAGGATCGTCGTGACGACGAGCACTTCCGCGATGGTGAATCCCGATTGGCGTCGGCGCATGCCCGTGCTTCAGTTCCTGTCGAAATTCGTGACGTCGTCTTCGGTGTTGAAGACGCGATCGGGGCCCGCCGACACGAGTTGGAAGGAATCCCGGCGGAACGCCGTCTTCGTCTTTTGGCTCTGCCACGGCACGAACTTGACCGTGCCTTCGACGGCGGACACGTTGCGCACGTCCGGATTCGCGTAATCGACGGCGTTCACGTAGGCGAGCGTCGTCCCCCACTTGTCGGCCAACGTGTACAACTTTCGATCGCCGAACCGCGTGAGCTGGACCTGAGTCATGCCCGCGCCGTCCTCCGACAGCGTGACGATCTTTCCGTCCTCGAAATCGAAGGCGCCGGAATAGGACTTCGAGTTCATGCACATCACCAACGCGGAGATGCCGCAATTCTCGAGGCTGTTGACGGCGCCGACCCCGGGGAAGTCCCGCAGCGTCGTCGGCGGATAGGTCCCTTCCGACGACCGATAGGCTTCGAGGGCCGCCGTGAGGTTCATGAGGTAGGCCTCGGTCGCCTTGCGATCCATGTTCCGAAGGATCGGCGGAATCGAGATCATGCCGATGCCCGCGAGCGACGCGATGATGACCATCACGACGAGAAGTTCGACGAGGGTGAAGCCCTTGTTCCCGGATTTCATCCTACTTCTCCTTGGTGGTGACGATCGTCGCGTTGTCCGCGGACCACGAGACCTTTTGGTCGAGTGCGGCCTGTGAGAAGACCCAAAGTTCGAAGGTCCGCTTCCAGTTGCGGATGTCCTGCAGCACGGCGGAGGCGACGACCTCTTTGTTCGCGAGCACGTCGACGCGCCCCTCGCGCGGATCCGCCCAACGGATTTCGAGATTGACGACGCCGCCCGCGAACGTCGACGTGGTCGGCTCCCAATCCGTCATTTTCCCCTTTTCGAGACGACGCCACACGAGACGTCCCTCCGGCGAAAAAGCGACCTGCACGCCACCCCAAGGGAGGTAACCCGCGGGGCGATCTTCCGGGAACCCCGGCCACTTCTCGCCACCGGCACGACCTTGGTTCATCGCAACGAGCGCGATGCCCGCATAGACGCCCTGCTGCTTCGCGACGTCGAGATCGACGCCGAACGCGACGAAGCGATCGCCTTGGCGTTCCTGCCAGACGATCGTGGGCTTGTCGGAGAGCGTGCGCTGCTGTCCTTCGAAGACGAGTTTCTGATCGGCGAGCGCGGGAGCGACGCCGGCGCCGATCTCCTTCTTCCACTCGCGACCGATTTGTGTTCCCGAACGGGAGAATCCGTCGGACCAGAGAAGTTTCGAGCGTTGCGCCGTGATCGCGGCGTACGCGGACGACGCCCACGCCGAAAGCGAACCGCCCTTCGACGCGGACTCCGAAACGCGCTGCATGATCTGCAGCGCTTCACCTTCGTTCGACTTCTGGTACTGGTGGAACGCGGTGGCCGCGAGCCACGCGGGATCCTTGAGGTCGGCGGCCGACGCCTTGGCGACCAACGCGTCCGCATCGGCCATGCGACGACGGCGCACCGCCGTCAGTAGACGACGCGGGCCGACGCCCGGGAAACCGGGCTCCACCGTCGCCAACCGGTCGTAGAAACGGGCGGCACGCGCGAGATCGCCTTCCGCGTACGCGGCGTCTCCGAGGGCCGAGAGAAGGTCCGGATCGTCGGGCGACGCATCGAGGGCGCCGAGCAGCACGTCGCGCGCCTTCACCGGATCTCCACTCATGAGCAACGCGCGCCCCCACGCGGGCCGCAACGCCGGATCGGAAGGACCGGTTTCCCCGGCGGCGGTCGCCGCGACCCCGAGCGCCGCATCGTCCTTGCCGGACTGCTCTTCGACGGCGGCCGAAGCGGCGCCGACACGCGCCGCGAGCAACGGATCGAGTTCCGGGACGAGTGCGAACGCCGCGCGCGCACCACCGACGTCGCCCGACAGGAGTTTCGCGGCTCCCGAGAGGTACGTCAGGACGCCGCTCGCGGGGAAGATCGTCGACGCGGCCGCGACGGCGGTCTTGGCCTCTTCGATCTTGCCGCCCGCGATCAACGCGGTGACGGACAACGCGACGGCACGCTCATGGGCGCGTTGGCGCTCCGCGTCGCCGCCGCCTCCGGCGGTCGTCGCGCGACGCCAACGATCCATCACGACGTCGAGTTGGCCTTCGGCGTTCTTCAGGTCGCCGACCGCGAGATACGCTTCGGCGAGCAACGTACGAATCCGTTCGGCCTTGTCGCCATCGGACGAGGCGAGCGCGTCGCGCAGAGGCGAAATCGCATCGCGCGCCTTGCCGGTCCGCAACAGAGCTTCACCGAGGGTCGCCGCCGCGACCGCGTCCGCGCCCTTCGCCATGGCTTCTCGGGCGGTCGCCGCGGCTTCATCGCGGAGTCCGAGTCGGAGTTCGAGACGCGCCTTGCGCGCAAGGAGCGGCGTCACACCCGGATGAACGGCCAACCCGTCGCGAAGAACGCTCATTTCGGCGTCGTAGTCGAAGAGGGCTTCCCGGCAGTCGGAGAGCATGACGAACACGTCGATCGCACGCTCGCCCTTTTTGCGAAGTCCTTCGAGGAATTCGACGCACAACGCGTATTCCTTGGCGTCGAAGACACCCCGCACCGCGTCGAGCGCGCCCGCGGCGTCGTCGGGTTTCAACGTGCGACGCCGTGTCTCGAATCGATTCACCGGATTGTCGGCAAGCACGATTTCCGCCACGACGTCCGCGGTATAAACCGTCCGCGCGAGAAGGCGCCCCTTCTTGTCTTCGCGGAACGCGACTTTCAGCGCCTTCATCTTCTCGGTCCGCGCGATCTCGGAGAGATCGGTGCTGCCTCGAAGCGCGTTGTATTCGGCGATGAGGTCCCACCGATTCTTGTTGCGGTCGGCGGCCATGAATTCGCCGAGGGCCGTTTGCCCGTTCGTGAACGTGATGCGATCGAGCCGCTTGCGGCGATCCGCTTCGGATTCCTCGGCGCGGCGTTGTTCCTCTTCGCGGCGAATGCGGTCGGCCGCCGACATGCGCAGACGATCCGCGAGACCGAGCGCCCCGTCGATGGATGTCGGCACGACGCCTTCGGCGCTCGGAGCGGGAGGCGCCTCGTTGGTCTCCGAAGCCGGAGCGGGCGCGGCGGGCGCGGCGCCGGACGCCGTCGGGTTCCACGGTCGGCGAAGAGTCCGACCGATGTTCCCGCCGAGATCGAACGGAAGCACCGGCGCGGGCACGGGGCTGCGGGGCATCACGGGGGGCGCGAGTTCAAGCGGCGGAAGTTCGCGAGTCTCTACGGGCGCCTCATAGGGGTTGCGTCCCTCCGACGACCACGTCGACACGTCGGACTTGACGAACCGGCCCGGTGCGGGCTTCGCGGCGATCTCGTCGGGGGGCGGAGTACCGCCACCACCACGACGCCCCGTCGAGGAGGTTCCCGAGGACCCGCCGAGCCACACCAATCCACCGAGCAGCGCGAGCGTCAAGACGAACGTGATCGGTTCCTTCTTCATGGACATCATCGGGGCTCAGCGCAGCGCGCCTTCGGGGTTGACGTCGAGGGCACGGAGATCGAAACGGGCTTCCACGCGACGCCGGTCGTTCGGATCGGCGCCCTTGCGTTCCTTCACGGAACCGTCCGGCGGGAAGTCGAGGCTGGTGACGACGGCCTTCTCGACCGCGAGCCAACGTCCCGAGAGCGCTTCACTGCCGGTGTTGTCCTGCGCGAGGGCACGCACGACGAAGGCCACCGCACGCGGATGCCCGACCACCGACAGCGACACCTTGGTGCCCGAAACGAAGGGAGTCTTCGCGCCGGGCCCCTTCTTCTCGGGCTTGTCGATTTCGATCCGCTCGACGCGCGCGATACCGCCTTCCACATCACGTTCGGCGGCGAGCGCGATCACGAGCACCTGTTCGACGACATCGAGTCCGCGCATCCAGTGTTCCTGATCGGAACGCTGGGACGGGAATGCATCGGGCAACCCGAGTCGTTGATCGACGTCGATGTTGCGGACGGCGCAGGCCTCGAGAGTTCCGTTTCGGAAGCGCTCGAGCTGCGCGTTGTAATAGAGGTCGGAATCCGCGACATCCGAACCGATTCGCCATTCCTTCGCGGGAACCCGCGCGACCGCCGTGCGGAGCCCGTCGTAACCCGCCTCGAGCGTCCCGCGATTCTCGACGGCCTTCCGCAAGTCGTACCCCGCGGGCAATGCTTGCTTTTGATCGGCCTTCGCCCGATTGATCCGGGCCCGCGCCGCCTGAATGCGTCCGTCGAAGGTCCCGTCGATGAGGAGGACACCGACGAGTAGAAGAAGCCCTCCGGCCACGACCGACATGATGAACTTGCGGTGTTCCTGCCAAATGTCGCCCATGACTCACGTTCCTCCGGTCAAGTCGACGCGAACCGTGTAGGAAAGCACTCCCCCTCCGCGCGCCGCCCCACCCTTTTGGTCGGCGATGGACACGTCGGACCCGGGCATGGCTTTCTGAAGACCGAGGACGAAGTCCTGAAGTGCCTTCTCGGGCTGACCCGCCTGAGACGTCGCCTGTCCCGCGACATATGCGACGGTGCGGAGCACACGCGGGGATTTCGGGTCCTTGGGATCGGCGGGACGCGCTTCACGTTGCACGGTCACCGACCCGACCCACGCACCTTCGGGGAGCGCGTCCTGAACGACCTTTTGGATGCGCGCGAGGCCTTCCCCCGGCTCCGTCCAACCGGCGAGCGACGCCATCCGCTGATTGATGTCGCGGATGCGCTCCTGTTCGGTATCCCACGTCTTTCGATCCCGCTTCGCCTTGTCCGCGGCTCGGACCTCGGCGACGGCGTCTTTCTCGAGGCGCCCCGCTTCGGCCATGCCGTCCCAAAGACGGAATCCGAGGAACCCCGCCGCGGCGACACCGGAAAGAATCATCCAGAGGGTACGTTCGCGGAAGGTGCGACGCGTCCGCGTTGCCGAGGTGACGACGTCGAGTTTGAACGCGGCGGGGTCCCCCGACGTGATCATCAGTCCCAACGCGACGGCGAACGCACCCGGATCTTCGAGGAAAGTCTTCGCATCGTCGGGAGGCAGCGCCGACGTGTCGAGCGCGTTTTCGGGCTGAAAACGCGCGACGGGGCATCGGAAGGCCGCCGACAGGTAGTCGGAAAGGCCGCGGAGGCGGGCGCCGCCACCCGAGAGGAGAATGCGCGAGGGTTCGAGGTCGCGGATTTTCGTCTGCGCACGGATGAATGCGAGGCTCGACTGGATCATCGCGGTGAGCTGACCGACCGGCCCCACCAGAGCATTCGCGACTTTCTCTTCCTTCCCCGACGCATAGGCCGCGCGACCCTTGGGGCTCACGTTGCCCGCCTGATGCTTCAACGCCTCGGCATCGGCCGTCCCGAGTCCGAATCCCGCCGCGACGGCTTCGGTCAACGCGCGCCCCCCGCCCGCCAAGTTGCGTGCGAAGAGCAATTCGCCGTCCTTCACCAGGGCGATCTCGAGATTACGATCGCCGATGTCGACGAGCAGGGCCGCCTCCCCGTCACGCGGATCTCCCGTCGCGAGGAAAGCGTTCGCCAATGCGACGGACGACGGTGTTCCGCAAGACGGCTCGCCACACGAAGCGGCTGCATCGTGGCGAGCGGAGAGGAATCCCTCCTTGCACACCGCCACCATCACGTTTTCTTCCCCCGCCGACGCATTCGGCAACTGAAGGAGGTTCCAGTCACTCGCGAGCGCGTCCCCGACGGTCTGCGACATGTCGCGGACCTCGACGTCCATGAGGAAACGGAGACGCCACAAAGGAACTTTCGGAACGGTCGTGTAGCGGATGATCAGCGACGGCCCCGAAATCCCGAACCGCACGCCGGGAACGCGGCCTTTGGCACCGAGCTCCGACGCGATCGTTCCGACGGCTCCGAGCGTCGCCGCTTCCACGTCCCCCATGGGGTCCACGGGTGCCTGCAGAACGCGTTGCAACTTCCAACGGGTCCCGGCGCGTTCGGCGACGACCATTCGAACATGGCTGGATCCGAGATCGAGTCCTGCGAAAACCTTCACTTGTTCACCTCCCCGGCGGAGCGCAAACGCGACAACCGCGCTTCCGCGTCACGGGCGGCTTCGGATCCCGGATGCCTGCGGATGACCGATTCGAAGAGCGCTGCCGCGACGTCGCGACGCCCTCTCGGATCGCCCGCGTAATCGATGGCGCGCAAAAGCGACGCCTGCGCTTCGCTTGCGGCGCGGGCGGTGGACGTGGAGACACGGTCCTTTTCGAGGGTCTGCGCCAACTGTTCGAGCGCATCGCCGACGGCGGCCCCCTTCCACTTCCCGGCGGCGTCGCGTACCGACGCGACGAGCGCGGCATCGGTCACGACGGTTCGGAAGAAACGCGCGTCATCGGCCTTCGCCTCGAATTCGCGCTGGAGATTACGAGCAACTTCGGCGAGTCGGTCGACCGCGGTACGCGCCTCCGATTCGATACGGTCTTCGAAAGGGAACCGCGCGAGGACCTGACCGAATGCCGACAGGGCTTCGCCGAAGCGTCCGGCGCGTTCCGCTTCGCGTGCTTTCGCCAGCAGTGCTCCCGCCGCGGCCAGTTCGGCGTCGAACGACGTGTCGATCGCGCACCGGAACCCGGTGGCCGCGCCGCGCTTCATGACGAGGAGGGCGACACCGCGAGCGTCGATCAAGGAAACGGGGAGGGATGTCGCCGATCCATCGGCCGCGATGAAACGCAACCGAACGCGAGCCCCCGCATCTCCGACGATGACGGCCGACGCCGGAGCCGCCGCGAACGGGCCCCGACGCCGAACGCCGTTTTCGCCTTCGACCGTCGTCACCGTGACTTCCGCGGGCGCACCGGGAACCACCGCGGCAAAGTCCGTTTCACCGGCCGCTCCTCCGAGATCCCACGAAATCATCGCGGGATCTCCGGTCAATGTCGCCTTGAGTCCTCCAAACGCCGACGTGGGGCCGCCGAATCCCGGACCCGCCGGCGCTTTGGGATCGCGGAACGACCACGCCCCGAAGTCGCGGAACACGACCCGCCCGGGGCGTGTGGCGCGCACCGCCCCGGAAGGTCCGATGGCGACGGCGAGATTCCCCGCCTTGGTTGCGGCCTCCGGCGGTGCGTCCACGCTTTCGACGGAGACATCGTCGAATGCCGCTTCCCCGCGGCCCGCGAGCATGAGCCCGATGCGCACCTTCGTGTAGCCACCCGGGTCGACGAACACACCGGCGACCGTCTTGAAATCCGTCGATTCTCCGGCGGGAAGCACGTCCCGAACGGCGACCGTTTCGTCGGCATTGAGCCAGTCGAGACACAGTCCCGCGTCCGAGCCGGAGTCCGCACGCACGCGTGCCGTCACCCGAAATGCACGACCCGCAGCGACATCGAGAGCTCCCGAAACACCTTCGAGTCGAACGACGCCCGGCGTCGCCGCTCGCTCCGCCCGCGTCAACGTCATCGCGACCCCGGAAGGCACGTCGACGGAACCGATCGAGGTGGGGTCCGCGGCATCCATCACCCTCCATCCGTCGACGTCGGTGGATTGTCCATCCTCCGCCATGGGTTCGAACGACCACCACTTTTCAGGAACGAGGTTCGAAGCGGCATGCCTCGACGCGCCCGCGACCGAATCATTCCGCGCCTCGTTGCGCATCCAAAGGTAGCCGACGCCGCCCAACAATCCGACGATGACGAGGAGCATTACGACGTTGAAAACGGTGTCGGACCGCTTAGCCGGCACCTTCACTTCGAAGCTCGCGCCACCCATGTCGAACGCGGGAGCGACTACGGTTCGCGCCTCGGACTCCTCCGGCGTCTCTTCGAGCAATTCGGGAGGCGGAGCGAAGTCGGACGCGACCCCGACGCCGAACGTCGCGCTGAACGAACCGAAGGTCACGATCGATCCCGAGGCGAGTTCCGCTTCGTGGATCGGCTCTCCATCGATCTTCGTCCCGTTCGAGGACCCGAGGTCCTTGACGACCCAACCGGCCCCCCTTTTCCGCAATTCGGCATGGTCTCCCGACACGGACGGATCCGAGAGCACGAGCGCGTTTCGCGGCTTACGTCCGACGGTGAACGAATCGCCGGAAATCTTGACGATTTCACCGCGTCGCGGAGCCGTTCCCAGGACGAGAACGACGTCCTGCTCGAGTGAGATTTCGTCGTCGCCCCAGCCGTCTTCATCCGCGGGTTCGGGCGCCTCGACTCCGGCATCGAGAAAACGGATCGAAACGGAACCCACCGAAATAACGTCTCCGTCCTGGAGCTCGAACTTCGAAACCTTTCGACCGTTCACCAAGGTCCCGTTGGAGGAACCTAGGTCCTCGACGAACCAAGCGGAACCCTCCTTGAAAAATCGACAGTGTTGCCGGGAGGCTTCGGGGACATCGAGAACGACGTCGTTCGCCGGCGACCGGCCGGCCTTGGCCTCGATTCCAAGGGCCAATTCCCGAAAACCGGTGGCATCCGTGATGGCAAGTTTTGGCATGGTGAGGTGCGCGTCCGTCCGCCGAATCGATTCCTCCAACCATCGACGTCGATGGAGGTTGCGGATCGTTCACGACGGTCTCGAGGAGTTCCCCGAATTTGGACCCCGGATTGCCGAGGCCCAACGACTCTAAACCGACGGTCATTTCGCAACCACTCGGAAGTCCGATTCGTGCATTTCACCCCTACCCCGTGATTCGCGGCTCGATCCGCGCTACTTTTCCCCCGCTGCGTCGGAAGACGCACGGGTCCCGTAGCTCAGTGGATAGAGCATCGGTCTTCGGAACCGCAGGTCGCCCGTTCGAATCGGGCCGGGACCGCTGAGTTTTCGCGCAGTTTCGCCTTTACCGCACCTCCCAGTGCCAGAATGCTGCCATCGATCTGCGGCCCTTCCGTGCCCGGAAACTGATGCCCTATCCCGGGAACAGCCCCAAGGGAGTCGCCAAGAACTCGGGATGTGGGGAACCCCATCCCCTTAAGAGAACCCCGGGGGCTGAGACCCTCACAGCGGTCTCGCGTTTCTTTCACGGAACGGCTCGGGATGCCAGCTGCCGCACGTCACGATGGACGTTAACGATCGGTTTGCCTAGAGTCCGCCGCGCGGATCCGCTGGCGGCGGGGGGTAATTCGTCCTCTACTGACATCGTGGCGGGGGCAGGACACCTCCTCTCAAAGAGGACCGTCAGAGTCATGGGATGCCAAGCGGCGTAGGGCTGAATGCCCCATCGGGACGGGAGTGCGAAGGGCGATGGGCTTCATCGGACGCGGATGAGCGAACGCACCAGACGGGATGGGCGCCAAGGGCGCCAGAGTTCGGTAGGCCTCCGGAGGCAGGCGCCGGACCACCAAGGGCGCCGTTGGCCGTCGACATCCGTTACTCCGCAGCGGGGGGCTCTCTCGTGCTCGGCCTGCTAGCGCGTGATGCCACTACGCATGCCCCCGCCATGACGCCCACCCGGAGGCAGCGAGCCCACCGATACGGAGTCGGAGACGATCACGGGGCCCATATTGCACGCTTCCAATCTGATGATTCGAGCCGGGGACTGATGAACGCGCCAAACGAGACTGATGGACCGCTCAAATCCCCCCGAAAGGACACAGCGAACCGAACGCACTATCTTGACGCGCCACCGTTCCTCTCGGGTGTGCCGGTTGAGTCCGATCGCCGTGGTGGGATCTTCCATGGCTGTGGTTGGAGTTTCGCAACGATGTACTTCGCCAAGAACCAAGTACTCATCGACCACGCAGCGTGTCTTTTTTTTCCATGATCCTCAAGCCAGATCTTCCAGCCACCATTTAGGGGTTGAATTACGTACTTCCCATCTGCAATCATTCCACTGAGGTCGAATCCTGCACGATCGATGCCGAACTGTTCAATCCACTCTGAAAGATACTCCCTGTCGAAGTCTCCGACGTACTCGCGGTGCTTAAGTGGACGGGCGTCACCACTGCCGCCAAGCCTAACTTCCTTATGAAATCGAACCAACGTGTCCACAAGATACTCACATGCGTCTGTTTCAAATTCGAACTGATCCTCATTTGGGCATTTACGTCCATAGTCAATCACATATTTTACCCAGACTCCATCACGGTGGATTAAGACCGTTGTGTCGTGTGTGACCCGTTCGTCGAACGAGTAGTCGCTATCAGGGACTCCCTGCGCCCTTAGGATTTGCCTTGCTTCGTCGCGGTTCATTTGATTACCATTCGTATGTATCCTGCTTTTACCAGTTCTTGAATCGTGCTGCCTTGGGGGCATCCAGAAACATCAATCTGAATTCCGCCGCCAGCTCCGATCCCTTCCCCACCTACTGCTATTCCAAGGTCTACTTCGAATTGCCTCAGCACTTCGAACGTGTATTGGGGGTCCAAACTCCTACTTGAAGGGAGGCCTCGTTTCTCGAATGGAGTGCCGATCGGTGAGAGGAACTGCGATCCTTCCCTAAGCCCAAATCTGTCCCACAGGCTTCCTACCTGCAACTTTACTTTTTTCACTGTACCTAACTCGAATCCCCGATTGAGCGGGAACTTATTCACGCCGGGCCCAAAAGGTTCAGTCGTCCCGCCCTTCGCCGGCGCCCCCGCTGCAGGTGTCGGAGACTCAGCCGCCGCCCCTGTGACCTCGACCTTTGCCGTCGTTTCGGATTTACTTGGGAACGGTTGGGTTGCCCCGCCAGTCCCCTGAGCTCTCTCCCCTCGGTAGGCATGAGGAGGAGGTTCGCCCTGCGCCGATCCACCAGGGGTCGCCCCTTCGGGGGCTGGAGGGGCCTGGCCACCGACACCTAACTTTCGTGCACGATTTGCAAACGCCGCCTCGCGCATGAGTGCCGCTTCGTGTGCAGCCATCGTTCCTGGCACCACAATCAACGTGAGTTCTGTTACGTCTCCTACGAGTTTAACGGTTTGTGGGTCTGCTCCACACGCTTCTGCGACTTGCCTTGACCCTTCTACAGTCGCAGCGCCTACTGCGGCCATAGCCGTCAGATTCATGGCCAAGGGCACGGTTACTGCTACGACTGCGGATACGGGTGCCGCGATGACCGCCGCGGTGACTACTATCGCAATTGCAGTGACTACAGCCACCTCCACAGCCGCGCTAACAGCGCTGCTACAGATCTCGCCGAGCGCGCTCCAGAACCCACACCCACTCGGATCCGTGAACGCCAGCGGATTCCCGCCCGCGTACTGGTACCGATTCATCCCGTCGACGAACCCGGCGGGGTCGAGTTGGAGGAACCGCCCCATCGACGGGGAGTACGCCCTCGCTCGGAAGTGGTAGAGCCCGGTTTCCCCGTCAAGCACCTGCCCCGTGTACCCAAACGGGTTCCCTACCGACGACGCCGCAAGCGGTGTCCCGCCCGCGGAGAAGATCGCGGTCTCCCCGTTAGGCCCGTAGACGTACCGCTCAACCACCGCCCCTGACGCGTCCGTGATCGCGGACACGGAGCCTAGGCGATCCAAGTGGTAGTAGAACGTCGACGTCCCCGTCTCGATGACGGCCGGGCGGTCCACCCCATCCCCGTGGATGTAGTGGGCCACTCTCGTGCCCTGCCCGTCGTACTCCTCGGCGAGGTTGCAGCCGTCGTAGACGTAGACCGCGGTCTTGGCGTTCTGCCCGAACACCTGCTTGCGCACCCGGCGGCCCAGCGCGTCGTACTCGTAACTCGCGATGAGGGCATTTCCCGAGGCTTCCCTCACCTCCACGAGGTGGTTGGCCCAGTCGTACGCATAGAGTCGGCTGCCGTCGGACTTGAGGTTGCCGTTCGCGTCGTAGGTGAAGGACACCCCTCCTACCGACGCGTAGGACGACTCCAGCCCACCGGTGTAGGCCGTCGTCGTCGGGGTCGACGATCCCCAGAACGTCCACGCCGTCTCGGAGCGGTTCCCCCGGCCGTCGAGCGTCACCCCAAGCGTCCCGAGCGCGGTCGTCGGGTTCGTTGGGGCGTTGGCGCGCAGCGTCGATGAGGTCACGCGGTCAAGATCGTCCACCGTGTGGATGTCGTAGACCCCGTCCGGGATATGCCCGACGGTCTTGACGTTGTTCGCAAGGTCGTACTCGTAGGTACGCCCAAAGAGTGCCGTCCCTGAGAGCGAGTGGACCTCGCTTGTCGGACGCAGGTAGGCGTCATAGGTGCGAGTCCAACTCACGCCATTCCCGAAGGACCCTGCGGTCTTGCGCCCCGCCCCCGTCCAGGTGTTGGTCAGGAGCGTAGAACTCGTGGGCGACGTCCCGCTGATCGACGTCAGCCGCTTCAGGGCGTCGCGGCCGTAGGCCAACGCTCTCCCCGAGGGAGACGTTCGTGACGTCCGGGCTCCGTCGAGGTCGTAGCCGTACGTCATCGTCCGGCTGTCCTGCGTCTCCGAGGTCAGGGCTCCGCGCCAGTCGTAGGTCCTGCTCGTTGAGTGCCCGGATCCTGCGTTGTTGCTGGCCGTGAGCAGGCGATCAACGGAGTCATAGGTGTAAGACTCCGACGTCGCCCCCAAGACCCCGGACGCCAGCGTCATCGTTCTGCCCGTCAGCCGGTTGATGCTGTCAAACGCCTGCTGGACGACCGTGCCGTTCCTATCCGTCCACCGCGTCAGGTTGCCGTTCTCGTCGTGGACGAACGTCTCCACCTTGGAGCCCGGGTAGGTGGCCGACGTCCGGCGGTTCAGATGGTCGTACGCGAAGGAGACGGACTCTCCTGCTGAGTCCGTACGGGAGACCATACGCCCACCGGCATCGTAGGCATACGTCTCTGTCAGGTTCGAGGTGTTGTGCGGACGGGTCCGAGAGAGGAGGCGGCCAAGTCCGTCGTACGCGAAGCGCGTCTCGTGGCCGAGGGGGTCCACGGCGACCAGCGGGCGCCCATCCACGTCATAAGACGTCGAAGACACTCGGGAGGGTGCGCCGGAAGCGCCACCCACCGGGAGTTGGGTGACCGTCGAGAGGTTGCCCTCGGTGTCGTAGCCGAGGGTGGATTGCGCGACGAGGACGTCTGTGCCGTTCACGCGGTCGTACGCCATCTCCGAGACCACGCGGCCGTTCGCGATCTGGCGGGCGGCCTTGTTCTGAAGCGCATCCCGAGTGGCGATGAGCCGTCCTGCTCCGTCGTACTCCATGGTGCTCGACTGCCCCGACGGCGATACCGACTGCGTCAGTCGCCTGGACTTGTCGAGGTACAGGCGCGTCTGCGCATAAGTGTTCCCAGTGATCCGTCGGTCGACGCCGTAGATGCGAGCACGCTCGTCAACCAAGAAGTTCACGAGGCCGACGACTTGATCGTCGCTGGTCGACGCCGTTCCCATGGTGTCGTAGAACGCCGACGAGGTGACGTCGCCACGGGCATTCCAAGAAGTCGTGACGTACCCCTGTCCAGAACCCGCCATCTTCACGACGCGCCCGTACTCGTCATAGGTCAACGACGTGGCGTTACCCCGCGGATCCACCGTCTTGACGAGTCGGCCATCGAGGTCGTAGTCCTGCGTCGTGCTGATCTCGTCAGAACTTCCGTAGCCACGGCGGACCTTCCACAGGAAGCCGCGCTCGTCGTAGTCATTCCGCGTGACCTTGCCGTTTGGATCTGTCGTGGTCGCCACGTAACCAAGCGGCGAGTACGTGTGAGTGACCTCGGCGTATTGCCCCGAGGCGAACTCCGATCGGGCCTTGGTCACGTATCCACGGACCTCATGCTCGAAGGTGGTTGTGTAGGTGGCCGCTCCGGGAGCCGCGCTTCCGTCCACGCGGCGATTGGGGCGCACGATGCTGAGCGGTCGGCCATTGCCGTCGTAGGAGAACGTGGTCGTCGCTCCCGAGGGCGATGTGGCGGTCGTCACAAGATCCCACTTGTTGAACGTCCGAGTGGACGTCGCTCCCCATGGCGTCGTCTCCGCCGCGATCCGTCCAAGGGCGTCCACGGAGACGCTGTAGACCTCATCCACCCCTGCACTCACCTCGTGCCGTGTCTCCACGAGGAACCCAACGGACGGCCCTGATTGGGCGTAGGCGTAGGTCGTCTTCCGGCCTTCCTCATCGAGGGACTGGGTCATCTGCCCGTGCGAGTTGTAGGTGAACTCCACGTGAGCAGCCTGCGTCGCGGGGACCGTCACGGTTGGGTAGTCCACCCGTAGGAGATTCCCGTGGGTGTCGTAGGTGTACGACGTGACGTTGCCCAGTTCGTCCGTCGAGGTCAGCACCTGGTTGAAGTTCGAGGAGTAGGTGGCGTGCGTCTCGATGCTCGACGTCGAGAGCAGCGACGGCCGCGAACGCGAGGTCGTCACGTTGCCGCGAGCGTCGTACTCGTACTCCTCGACGAGGCCAGACGGATGGACCACTTGGCTGTGAAGGCCGTTCGTGCCGAACACGTAGGTGCGCGCATAGTACGTCGGCTCGTTTGACCGCACGCCTCGGGTGAACAGCCGTTCCTCCACCAACTCGCCGGCAGCCGTGAACTTGTAGAGGATGACGGTCCCGTCGAACTGGGTGTACGTCGTCTCATTGAACCCGGCGTTGGTCGCAAACGAGAGCGTCGCCGTATGGCCACCCCACACCTGCGCGATGACGCGGTTCTGTGCGTCATAGGTGTTGCTATAGACCACCGCGTTATTCGCGTCCCGCTTCTTGGCGAGGGCCGGGCTTGGGGTCCCGTTCACATCTGGTGCGTACTCGAAGGTCGTCGAGGGGCCCGTCGCACCCGAGATAGGGGGTGCCGTCACCTTCACCAAGCGCCGGGCAAGGTCGTACTCCATGGCCCATGCACGGCCCGTGAAGTCGTAGACACCGATGATCCGATCCGAAGAGTCGTAACTGAACCCAATCCCTTGGGGAGCGGCTCGAAGGGTCGCGAAGGCTTCGCAAGACTGAATCGCCGCCGTCCGATTCAGCCCCGTCTCTTCGGGGGCTCCCAACGCCCTGTCGGATAACGAACCCGCAATCCCGCCTCGACACGATCAATAACAGCCATCGCTCCTTCACGGTCAAAAGGCTCGTCACACTTCTTGGCCAAGACATCTGCGCCAATTTGGATCGCAGTTCGCAGAGCCCCGACGACGTAGTCAACGGTACCGTCGTACCCTTCCTGAGCCGCCGGGACTGGGACGGCGACGATGAGCAACTTCTTCTTGCGCGAATAGCGGCCTACTTCAACGATCTTGTTATGGTCATACCGCTCAACTGATCCAGACACGTAGAAAACCACGTTGAGCAGCGGCTTACCAGCATTGGCGTCTATAGGTCCAACTTCCCGGTCGACGAGCACCAAAGCGTCGCTGATGATCTCGTACACAGAACAGAACTCGGGCCCACCCATTACCATTCCGAGAGCAATCAAGGGTGCTCTCCCCATCGCGAACCGCATGTGATGCAAAATCTCATCCGTGCCTTCGGTTTCCTGCAGCAATCATGGGGTTCTCGCGGTGGGACGACGGACGACGAGCCCGTGGCCAGCGAGGCGCGCAGTCTACACGAAGACGGGCGCCGGGTGCCAGCCTAGCCCCGCGGATGGCGGCCGAACGGATGAGCCGTCGCGATCGAGCGAAGGCTGACCAAGCGCGACGCGAGGTCTCAGACGCGACGAAGGAAACGCCATGGAGAAAGTCTGTCCACGAATGGAATCTCGGACGACATCACGCCATCGACGCGAGCGAATTCACAGCACGAATGACCTTCAAACTGCGATTTCAGGCGCGGATGAGGCGTTGCACCACATGGGCGGCCGAGCGTCTGCACCAGACGCGCGGTCACTCGAAGACAAATCAGCCAAACCAATCGTGCGACATCCGGGATCAATTCGTTCTCCTCCTCGGCGATGATCTACAGCACCTAGTCTGGGGAGACGAAGGCTCGAAGTACCGACCGAATGGAACCAGAAGAAACGAACCCGGCAATTGCAGCCATTCTTGGAGTAGGTGGCTCCGTCGAGGTCATCAATACCTTGCGCAGTTTGGCAAACGAAGCAGCAACGGCAACCATCTTCGTATCGACTTGGCCAAACTCCGCAACCGCAGCAACGAGGTCACGCTCGTTCTGAACTGCGTCCTCGATAGCACGAACGACTTCGACACCCGCGCCAACCGACCACTTCTCATATGCCGACAAACCCTTCCCTACGTCATAAACCTGAGGGTTGAGACGGTCGGTTACAGTCAAATGGATCTCTTCGAAACCTAGACCCCAAACGGAGGCAAGCACACCGACCGTGACCTGTCGTATTACCTTTGGGTAACTCTCTGATCCGGGCTTAATGGTGTAGGTAAATCTCGGCTCGATCGTGTAATCCCCATCCGCAATATTTCGAACTTCAATGATCCCCGTGTCACCCGCAATGCCCTTAACGCGCTGCTTCCGTGGCCCGCCGCGGATGCCGGTCTCAATTTTCAACGCATGTCCTTCAAACAAGAATGCAAGTTGAACCGTACGGCCACGAAACACTTTTAATCGATGAGGTCCAACGAGATCATTATTCACTGTAATCAACTTGACTTCAGAGAGTGGAAAGCCATCCTCCGTCAGCACTGCGAGGTGGTACTTACCTTGCTGAATCCCTGAGATATGGAAATGTCCATCCTGTTCTGGTTCCAACACGATTACCTTCTGTGCCTTAATTTTCGTCGATAGAAACGTTGACTGCGCTCGCCAATCAGACTCAAGGTTTGGGTACACCGCGCTCATCTCGCTCGGCCACACACCGACGGACACACCTTTCATCCGATCGCCGTCACCATCAATTTCTATGTCTCCAAATACTGCTCCCCCAGGATCGAGCGGGACGCGAACTACCAGCGGATGGTCAATGGAACTTCCTACGAGATTCAGGCCGACGAGCGATTCAGGCGAGAATCCCGCAACAAGTACTGCAATGTCGATCTCGGCCAGTTCGATCCCTACGACCATTGCAGTTGCACCTGGTTGATCTACTTGAATCAGTCCTCGACTCAGCGCCCGGCCCCTTTGAGGGTCAGAAATTGCGCCCTTACTTCCGTAGTAGTAACGGGCCGATGCAACGTCTTGTGCAGACCTACCCACAAATTGGATTCGCAATGCGAACCCTTTGTTCGAAGCGACTCGCTTGAGGACTATGACTGGCCCTGTATCGCCATCACACGGGACGCGGATCGTCGCGGGAACATATCCATCCGCGCTCGCCGTAAGGGTAAATGTTACTTCGTCATCACATGGACAGACGACAACGAAACGTCCATCGGCACTTCCAGTGGCGGAAAAATGACGCCCGCTGCAGGTAGCAACGATCGATGGGGATTCGATTGGATCCCCTAGTTCGCTCGTGACGAGTCCGGATATCTCACGGCGCTTTGGTGTCGAACTAATCCGGCTTTGAGATCCGATCGAAGGCTTATGTGCCTCTGACGTCGCTTGAATTGGCTCCTGGGCGGCGTGGTCACGATTGGCTCCAACGTCAGGGGCGTTCGATGTCTGTAGGACAAGAACCAAGACGATGATTATCAAGCCAACTGCATAGATTAGAAACGTTGATCGCGATTTCATATCGAGTCCCTCACGCTTGCGATTGCCATAGGTGGGTACGGCCGTCACCACCTATGGCAATCGATTCAATCATACTCAGCGATTTTCAGCAGTTACTGATCTTCAATGTCCCGCACTTGATAAGTTCTCCCGGCCAGCACGGGTCTTCAACCCAGATGTCGTAAGTGCCGTCCGGAACTCCGGAGGAGATCGGATTGATCGTGAAGTTGCCACTCCCGGGAACTCCAACCGAGATGTCCCCCGTGCCGCCCGGGTCTTGATTTGGGGCTGTAAGGCGAACCTCCTTCTGGCTCGCGTTCGAGTTGGCGAGTTGCGCCGCACACGAATGACACGCCATGATCGAAACATTGCCGGGAATCGATACGCACGGATCGGACCACGTCGTGAGCAGCGTTGACGTTGTTGTGGTACTCCCGCAAGTGATTGCCAGGGTAACCGTGGTTTGTGCGTAGCCAATGCTGGTTGCGCCCAAGAGCGCAACACCGAGCAACATGGCCTTCAAAGTCTTCAAGATCTTCATCGTTCGTCTCCAATGCCACGCGTTGCTTGATTGAACTCCTGTACCGCCCTCACACGAGGGCTACTACTTTAGAGCAGCAGCCAATCGTGAACGCATGACGAACGTGAGACTAGGTCCATCTTCGTCGCCTGTCAACAGTGTTGCATATTCTCTTCTTTGACCGTTGGCCACCACGGCTCGTTCGATTCCATTTCCGTTGACGTTGTCCATGGTCATTCCATCAAGATGCCGATGAACTGGCTCATTCCATGAAAGTCGGGAGTCAAACAATGCGAAAACACGCGTATTCTTGAGTGCGTGTGCGTAACTTTGATTAGACCCTCGCTGATGTGTGCGGCACGCACGATCGGATTGCAGAGGGGTGCCATACTTGGTGATGACACGAACCTATCGATCGAGAGTCAACCCGTACGGGTCTTGGTGCTTAATGAACCCTTCACTCGATCACAATCCGAAGAACATCAGCGGCACCCGGAGGCTCTCGACAAGGTGTCGCAAACAACAACCATATCCCCGGACACCGTTAGGTGACCGTAGGTGGCGACAGGCTTACAAGCGCTCAGTCGTGGTTCTTGGAAGTACTGGTGGACGCGATGGCGTCCATCTACCTGTTCGCGGTTCTTAGAACCTTGGGGAAGAAAGTTTGAGATTTCTTTCGAGGGGCCTCGAATCCCCGGATCTGATCCGCCGCGTGCCTCAACATCTCGACCGTCCCCCCGACTCCCGTAAGACGCCTGGCCTCAATCTCGGCCATGCCTGAACTTGGCAATCCTGGGGCGATTTGGCTGATGCCTTGAGCGGCGGGCTATCGCAGAGATCCGCTCCCCTGTCAATTGACTCGTCGCCAGTCGCATCGCCCGTTGGCACCCATTGCCAGTTTGTGCGTGGTCTTCTGGTCCGGTTCTGTCCGCTCCTGTCCACATGCCCTCGGCCGGCTCGCCCCAGAGATGTCACTCCAGTCCGCTCCTGTCCTATCCTGTCCACCTGGGAGGCGCCGCAGTGGGTTGGTGACCGCAGGCCTTCGGAACCGCAGGTCGCCCGTTCGAATCGGGCCGGGACCGCTACAGAACTCCGGGCTTTCCGCGGGCATTTTCTTTGCCCGGTCCTGCCGCCGCCCGCCGGGCTGCGAGATGCTTGCAGCCCGTGCGTCCGCATCCGACCGCATACGTCCACATCGCGGCCGCACGTGCTTGCTCGGCGGCATGGAATCGAAGTGAACGGATCCGTTCTATGGTGAATCAACAGGTCCGTATCTTCGTCCCATTGGGTGAACCGAAAGACGACTGGGCAGAGTGCCTGATTGCACGCGTGATCGGCCCCGTGTGGTGCAAAACCTCATCCGAGCCCTCACCTTCCTGCAGATTTCACGTGGTTCTCGCTTCAGAGCGCCGGACGACAAGCCCGGGGCCAGCGAGGGTCCCAGTCTATACCCCCAGTTGGCTGCGATACCATCCCTTGCCATGAGATTGACTGTCAGACCTGTGCACTTCCCCGCCATGATGCTCGCCGGTCGGCTCAGTCGCGAGCAGGCCAAGGAAATTGAGTTCCTGCGCAAGAACGTCAGGGTTCTTCCCTCTCATTTCGAGGGACGGATCATCCTTACGGACGATGACCGCGCCAGCCTGATGCGGCCCCTAAAGGCCCTCGCCGTGAAGTTCGCCATCGAGAACCCGTCTTGGGGCTACGACCGCATCCAAGGAGCACTCAACATGCGGGCGCGGATGAGCAAACGCACCACACGGGGTCAAGCACGGGGGCGCGTAACGGCTTCGTACGCTGCACGGAGGAGTGCTTCACCGTGGGTGGCGAAGAATCCCCATTCGGATGATCCGACGCACGGATAGCCGACGCCCGTATCCCTGTGCAACGCCGCGATGCGTCGGATGCGACCGTCCTTCGTCGCGGAGTTGACCATCAGGAATATCCGACGAGATTCGAAAGCGGAGATCAGAAGGCCGACATGATCCCAACGGCCGACGGGATCGAACGTCGGAGGATCGATATCCGGCAACAGGGCCTTCGCGACGGTCGTCGCCATATTCGTGATGTCGGTCATTCTTATGCCTCCTCGGCGAAAGACGCTATCAACGTCGACGACTCAACGAGCGCGGAGGATGCCGACGAAGAGCGTCGCGGCGGTTTCCACGCGAAGGATGGACGGTCCGAGGGTCACCGCAAGTGCCCCGGCGGCGGCAAAACCGGACTCCTCTTCGGGAGTCCAACCTCCTTCCGGCCCGACAAGTGCGATCGTCGGGACTCCCTTCGGAATCGACGCCGCAGCAGCGAGCACGCTCACCGCGCCGGGACCCGTCGAGGCCGAAAGCAGTACGGAACCCGCCGTGTCCGGTAGCGCGCTCGACGCCACCGGTGGGCGCCATTCGGGCATCCAGGTCGCCCCGCATTGTTTGAGGGCCGCGATCGCCAGCCGATTCCAACGTTCGATACGACGAGCCTCGCGGTCGTCATCGGCCTTCCAAACGCCACGCACAGCCACGATCGGTCGCAACTCGGTACACCCTGCTTCGACCACGCGGCGGACCAAATCGTCCGCCCCTCCCGCTCGGGGAAGTGCACACCACAAGGCGCAGGGTGTGGGTCTGGGTTCGAATCGGGGGGGAGCCGACTCGGCGACGACACGTCGCGGACTCACCTCGCTCAGCGTCGCCGTCGCGATGCCGCCGCAGCCGTCGATGAGCGTGATCCTTTCTCCGGCGCGAAGTCGGTAGACGGACACCGCATGACGAGCTTCATCCGGATCGAGCGTCACGTATCCGGCGGTGAGGGGGACCGCGGAGAAGAATCGGAGCAGAGCCATCAACGGGACTCCGGTGCGGAGAGGAGCACCCGTATCGCCGTGATCTCGCTCGCGAGGA
>CAIWVZ010000404.1 GCA_903916245.1 uncultured Planctomycetota bacterium
CCCCGCGCGTTCGGCGAGAAGTCGCAACGCTTCGACGAACGTAAGGCGCTCCGTCTTCATGACGAAGTCGAAGACGCTGCCGCCTTCGTTGCATCCGAAACACTTGAACGTCTGGCGTTCGACGTTCACGTGGAACGACGGGGTCTTCTCGTTGTGGAAGGGGCAGCACGCCTTGAAGTTGCGGCCCGCCTTCTTGAGGGGCACGTAGCGGGCGATGGTTTCGGCGATGTCGTTCGCCTCCCGCACCCTCAACCTGATGTCGTCGGAAATGGCCACGCTCGAAGAAATCGCCCCGAAAAGGACGATGGAGGAGTCTACCACCCCGGGGGGGCGTCCAAACCGCGATGCAGCCGTTGCAGGGCGTCGACGTCGAGGCGATCCGGTCGTTCTTCGGGCGCGATCCCCGCCGCGGCGAGGGCGGCGAGAGCGCGCTCCGCGCCGAAGGCTTTCGACAACACGCCGCGCAGCGACTTGCGCCGCGCCTGAAAGAGTCGGCGTACGAACGGCAGAAACGCGGGGTGCGGCGCGTCGCCGTCGTGCCGATCGAGAACCATGACCGACGATTCGACGTCGGGGCGCGGATGGAACTTGGATGCGGCGACGTCGATGGCGCGCGTCACGCGCCAACGGGACTGGACGGCGATCGAAAGCGTCGACCAGGATTCTTCGCCGGGCGCGGCGAGAAGGACGTCGCCCACCTCGCGCTGAACCATGACCACGGCTTTGCGCGGCGGTCCGGGCGGAGCCATGAGCGCGACCAACAACGGACTCGTCACGTTGTAAGGGAGATTCGCGACGACGAACCAATCCTTCCCCGCCGCACGCGACGTCACTTCGGAAGCGACATCTCCCGCGATCGTCCCCTTCTCTCCGAGAACATCCCCTTCGACGACGACGAGATTGTCGACGCTCGCGAAGATGTCCCTGAGATGACCGACCAAACCGCGGTCGATTTCCGCGGCGACCACGGAGGCGCCCGATGCGACCAGTCGGTCCGTCAGGGCTCCGAGTCCGGGACCGACTTCGAGCACCGTCACACCCGGGGCCAACGGAGCGAGACCGGCGATGCGATCGAGGGTCGGCGGATCGACGAGGAAGTTCTGTCCGAAACGCTTGAGCGGAGCGAATCCGGAGGCGGCGAGCGCGGCCACGACCTTCTTCGGGGTATCGGGTGCGCGACTCATCTCGAAGTCTCCGCCAAGCGTCGAAGTTCTTCCGCGACCCGCGGTGTTTGACGCAGCGCGATCGCGGCTTCGACGAGACGACGCGCGGCGAGTCCGCCGGAAGAAAGAAGGGCGCGCGCGGGTACGACTTCCGTCAACAATCCGAAGGGATCTCGAATGCCGAGGGCCGACAACGCGCGGCGCAGAGCCTCGTCGCGTTCGACCGCGTCGGCATCCGCGACGCAGCGGAATCCGAGATCGGAACTCTCCGATTTCCGGCCTTCGGTTCGCCCCCCGATCGCCTCCGCGGACACGCGGGCGCCGGCCGCGACATCGAGGAACGACCCTCCGCACACCACGATGCGCGCGTCGAGATCCGACGCGGTCGTCGTCGAAGTCCACTCGGCGACGTTGCCGGCGAGATCGTAGGCACCCGTCGCCGACTTTCCGGATTCGAAGGTGCCGACCACCGACGGCCGACCCAATCCGAGTTCGAAGGTATTGGCACACGCCGTCGAAAAAAGATCGCCCCACGGCCACGCGGTGTTGCCCGTGCCCGCGACCGCGATCCATTCGACGGACGACGGGAGACGCTTTCCCGCCCAAGCGGCATACGCCGAGGCGTCCTCCCACGTCACACGGGTCACGGGAAAAGATCCGGCTCCGGACGTCGGCGACCCTCCGACCCAATGTCGTGGGGGCCTGCGTCCCGTCGCGGCGACGAAACGCGCATAGGCCGCTTCCGTCACTTCGAAGCGATCGGCGAAGAACACGCGGTCACGCGTTCCGTCGACTCCGGAAAGTTCGCAGCGCACCATCGCCGCGGACAACGCCGGAGGGAGATTCACGACGTCGGGAGGGGTCGTCAACCGCCATACGAAAAGAACGAGGGCCCCCGCAAAGGCCGCCAGCAACACGAGCGGCAGCACCGCGGAAGCCCTTCGGCGCGGCGTCATGGACGCCGACGACATCACTTCTTCGAGTCCTTACCCTCGTCCTTGAAGATCAGGATTTCGACGCGTCGGTTCTTCGCGCGTCCATCCGCGGAATCGTTGGTGGACGTCGGAGCCCATTCACCGTAGCCGCCGAACGAAAGTCGCGAGGCGTCGACACCACCGTCGGTGCGGAGGAAGTCGAGCACGAGCAACGCACGACGTCCCGACAACTCGATGTTGCCGAGCGGGTACTTCGCACGGGTGAGTTTGACCGGAACGTTGTCCGTGTGACCTTCGACCGCGATACGCTCGGGACCCGCGAGAAGTTTCTCGGCGATGGTTCGCAGCGTGCGCTTGCCTTCTTCACGGAGCGTGTCCTTGCCGCTGTCGAACAGAAGCTCGTCGGAGATCTTGACCTTGATGCCGCCGCGGAATCCTTCCACGTCGACGCCGTCCATCCCCTTCAACTTCTCCTCGTACTCCTTGAGACGCTTCGCGAGATCGTCGACGCCCGCGGCGGCCTTCTTGTAGGCGGCGAGCTCTTCGCGAAGCTTGCGGAGTTCCGCTTCGAGCGCCTCCGCGCGCGTACGCAACACGTCGTTCTCGGCCATGAGGTTGTCGTTCTTGGCCGCCAACGCGTTCATCGTGACCGTGAGATTCTTGATCTCCTGGGCCGAGGCCTCCTTGGCTTCGGTCGTCTCACACCCGGTCAGCACCAACATCGCGAATGCCGCGACGCACGTCAGGATGCGCATGATTCCTCCCCCGGACGTCGCGCGGGCGGTAGCCGCCCGCGCCCGTCGAATATCGATCACTTGCGGCCGAACTTCTCGAGGCAGAAGGTCGCGATGCCGTCCGTGAGGCTGCTGGCGTTGTCGCGACCGATGTCGAGCACGACGAACGTCGCGAGCAGCATGAAGATCGTGGTGACGAGCGAGCCGACGACGACGCCCGTACCGACGCCCGAATCCGCCTCGACGGGGTCGACGGCGGGTCCGGACGCGCGGGACGCCGACGTGGTCGGACGCTTCGCGGTCGGCGCGGTCGCGGGCTTCGCGGCCGGCTTCGCAGCGGGCTTGGCGGCGGCGGGAGCCGGCTTCGACGGGGCGGGCACGGTCTTGCCCTTGCCGCCGAGATCGACGGTCTTGCCGCCGTCCTGGGTGTCGCCCGCCTCTTCGAAGATCATCTCGTCCTTGATCGCGCCCGAAGCCTTGACGTAGCGGTCGAGTTCATCGGCCGAGAAGGTGATGTCCGCACCCGAGCGGGTGGCCTTGAGCTCGCCGCGCGAGATGTCCTTCTTCAGTTCGTCGGCGGACTTGCCGGTACGCTTCATGGCTTCATCGAGGCTGATTTCGTTCGACACGTGCTTTCTCCGTGATGTCGGGGCGCTCAGCGCCCGCTCTCGGCGGGTCCGCCCGTCGGCCGCGACGTGACATTCCCGCTTCGGTTGGTATTCGATTCGTTCCAAATCTTCCGCAGTTCCTTCGGTGAAACACCGGGGTCGCTGCGATCGTTCCACTCTTCGAGGCGCAAGTCCCACGTGATGTCGCGGGCCGCGATGAACTCGAGGTGGCTCCCGTTCGTCGCCTTGTACACCGCCATATGGCGTGTCTTGGCGTCGATCACGTAGAGGACCGAGGCTCCGCTTCCATAGGTGCCCGTCACCGCGATCAAATCGCGGGACGCGTCGCCACCGCCGCCTTGAGCCGTCGCGTTGCCGCTCGCCACAAAGGCAAGCCCGACAACGATGAACAGCACGACGAGCAGAAATGGAACGGAGGTCTTCATGGGGTTGGAACCGGGCAGGAATCTACCCCTTTGGGCTTTTTTCCGCAACCGATCCCACCGTGGTCCTCACCCCGGTCTTGGCCTTCGGGCGCTCGTCGAGGAGGGTCGACACGATGTCGGCCGCGGAAATCAGCCCCAAAACGGCCCCGGAAGCGGGCTCGACCACGAACCCGAGAGGACGCCCCTCGCGCTGCAACTTCGCCAAAGCCGAGGCGATCGACAGTTCGGCGTTCACTCCGGGACAGGTGTAAAGGGCCGAACGGGCCGTCCAGGGTCGCCCGAGGGCACGTCGGGCGTCTCCCGCGGCCACGTATCCGAGATACCCGGCGCCGTCCGGCGCCCGCACCGCCAAGCGCGTTTTCCCGGAGGCGACCGACGCGGCCACGACCTCGTCGGGCCCCGCATCGGCGGCCACCGTGGCGATCGACGCGTTCGGCACCATCCGGGAACGAACCGTGATGTTACGAAGGCGAAGCACCGCCGACGCGAGTCCTTGTTGACTTTCGTTCAACGGGGCGCCGTCGACCGGAGAGGTCAGGAGCGTCTCGATGTCGGTGCGGTCGAGAAGGATGCGGGTCTTGCGATCGTCCTTCTTCGCGAGTTTGCGGATCAACGCCGCGAACGGAATCGACAGAGGCAGGAAGATCCGATCGATCAAACCGAGGACCGGCTCGAAGGCGGCGAGGAAGGGCGTGGGTCGTCGGCGGAAGACGTCTTTCGGAACGACTTCGGCGAAGATGAAGAGCACCGGCGTCAACACCAGCGCGGTGACGAACGCTTCGTGCCCCGGCCACAACCGTTCGGCGAGCGGCAGCACCAGCGGGTCGGCGAAACGCGCACAGAGCGCGTGCGCGACGTTGTTCGCGAGCAGAAGGGCCGTCAACGTCCGATCGGGGCGCGCCACATGTTCGAGCAAGCGTCGGTACCGTCCGTCGCCCTCGCGGGCGAGCGGGTCCATGCGGACGCGCTCCGCCGAATACAACCCCGCCTCGAGCCCCGCCGCGACCGCGGCGAAAGCGAGAGACAAAAGGAACAAAAGCAGGTCGGCGCTCACGAACGCCTCCCCTGCGTAGTGCATAGCCGTAGATGAAGACGATCCGGACGTCGTCCTTTGACGTCCACCACCCGCATCACCACGTTACCCGCCGTAATTTCGTCACCGGGCTTCGCGACCCGACCGAGTCGCGCGGCGACGAGCCCTCCCATCGTCGCCACCCCACCCTCGGGCGGCAGCCCGAAGATCCGCCGTGCCGGATGGATGGGGAGCGCGGCATCGACCAACCAGGTGCCGTCCGGATTCTCGACGACGGGCTCCCAACGGGCCTCGCCTTCGTCGGCCAGATCCCCGACGACGCCTTCGATGACGTCTTCGAGCGTCACGATCCCTTCGGTACCTCCATGCTCGTCGACGACGACGGCGAGTCGCGACTTGGACTCACGGAGTCCTTCGAGAGCTTCCGCGACGGTGGCCGATTCGGGCACGAAAGGAACGCGACGCACCATCGACGCAAGCGGCTTGTCCGGATTCGAAAGGACCTCCGAAACGACGAGCATGCCGACGATGCGGTCGATGTTTCCCTCATGAACGGGAATCTTGTTTCTGAAGGTCGACAAGTGCAGCGATTCGAAAGCCGAGAGTCCCTTCCGAACGTCGAAGGCGACGACGTCGACGCGGGGCGTCATCACCTCGCGTACCGGAGCCTGATCGAGATCGAGAAGCGCGCGCAGCCACTCGTGCTCGTCGGCGCCGAATTCGCCGCGCCGGGCGGCGGCACCGAGGGCCCGACCCAGATCGTCGGGCGTCACGTCGCCCTCCTCGCGCTCGCGCACGAAGAGATCGGAGAGTAGTTTGCCGACGTGGGAGAAAGGCGCTCGCGGGATACGGAGGATCTTCTCCACGACGACGAGCGGAATCGCCGTCACGGTCGCGACGAAGGCCGTCGCGTTGACCGCGACCGCCTTCGGGACGATTTCGGAAATGGTGATGGCGAGAAAAACGACGAGAACGTCGACCATCGTCCCCGCGAATGTCCCGTAGAGCCTCCCCACTTCGACGGCCACGACGTGGCCGAAATTGAACATCGTCAAGTTCACGAGAAGGTTGGCGAAGAGGATGGTCACC
>CAIWVZ010000405.1 GCA_903916245.1 uncultured Planctomycetota bacterium
GACGCGATCATCGACGTCGAAAACGTTCATCGGAGGCTCGAAGAGAATGCCCGACTTCCCGACGCCGATCGCCGCCCCTTCGCGTCCGTCGTGTTCGATGCGAGCAACGAGATCCGCGGTTCCGTCGTTTACGCGACCGTTCTCATCTGCATCGTTTTCGTGCCGCTCATGTTCCTCGGCGGCGTGGAAGGTCGTTTCTTCAAACCGCTCGCGACGACTTACGTCGTTTCCATCGGCGCGTCGCTCCTCGTCGCGCTCACGGTGACGCCCGCCATGTGTTCGCTGCTCCTTCGACGCACGGGAGCGGGACGTCCGGGCCATGCGTCGGGCGACGGGTGGTTCGTTCGCGGGCTGAAGTCCCTTTACGCGCCCGTCCTTCATTCGGCGATGCGCAACGGCAAGCCCATCCTGTTGCTCGCCGTCGTGGCCACCGTGGCCGCGTTGTTCGTGGCACGTACGTTCGGCACGTCGTTCCTTCCCGAGTTCAACGAGGGATCGTTCACGCTCTTCGTGTCGTCTCCTCCCGGAACGTCGCTCGCCGAGAACAACCGTGCCGTGTCGGGAATGGAGAGCCGGATGATGGCGATTCCCGGGGTGGCTTCCGTGACGCGTCGTACGGGGCGCGCCGAGAAGGACGAGCATGCCGAGCCCGTCTCGAACAGCGAAGTCGACGTCGTTCTGAAGGAAGGCGCCGACAAGAAGGTGATTCGCGCCGAAATCGGAAAGATCGCCGGCACGTTGCCGGGGATCACGGTCCAGATCGGGCAGCCGATCGAACACCGGTTGTCGCACATTCTTTCGGGGACGCCGGCCGCGATCGCCGTCAACATCTACGGTGAAGACTTGTCGGTGTTGCGGACTTTGGCGAAGGAAGTGGAATCCGCGCTCGAGTCGATACCGGGTACGACGGATGTGACGGCGAACCGCGAGGTGCTCGTGACGTCGATGCCGATCCGATACCGACCCGCGGATCTCGCTGCGGCCGGGTTGACGCCCGCCGCCGTCGCCGATCAGGTCGAAGCCGCGTTGCACGGCGTCGAGGTCGGTGAAGTGAATCTCGGCTCACGACGCCAGGACATCGTGGTGCGGCTCGATCTCGATGAGCGGCGAACGCCGGACGACGTGCGACGTCTGCTGCTCCATGCGCCCGCGGCTCCGGGCACCCACATCCGACTCGAAGACGTCGCCGACGTCGGTCTCGAACGGACTCCGCACGTCATCGCGCGGGAGAATGCGCGACGCAAGGCCGTCGTCTCGTGCAACGTCGCCGAGGGTGCCAATCTCGGCGATCTCGTCGCGACGGTACGGCGCGCGGTCGAACCGATCGTGCACGCCCGCGGCTGCACCGTCGAATTCGGCGGCCAGTTCGAGGCGCAACAATCCGCCGTTCGTACGCTCGCGGTGGCGGGAGCGGCGATCGCCGTCGTCATGCTCTTGCTCCTTCAACTCGCGACGGGTTCGGTCGCCGTCGCCTTCCTCGTCATGGTCAATCTCCCGTTGGCCGTGATCGGCGGCGTCGCCGCGGTCTTCATCACCGAGTCGTACGCGCACGCGGGCTTGGTCGACACTCTCGGAGCGATGCTCGGCCTCTCGGCGGCGCCTTATGCCGCACCGGTGCTTTCCCTCGCGAGTCTCGTCGGGTTCATCACCCTCTTCGGCATCGCCGTCCGCAACGGCATCCTGCTCGTGAACCACTACCGTCACCTTCTCGAAGTCGAGTCGGCGACGGTCGAAGAAGCCGTCCGCCGGGGTTCCATGGAGCGTCTCGTTCCCGTACTCATGACCGCCTTGTCCGCCGTCCTCGGCCTTCTTCCGCTCGCACTCGCCGCGGGAGAGCCGGGCAGCGAACTCCTCGCACCGTTGGCCGTCGTGGTGCTCGGCGGCCTCATCACATCCACATTCCTGAACCTGATCGTCGTGCCCGCGGGCTACCTCATGCTGCGCGGCCACAAGGGAGCCTCAACATGACGACGTCGAATCGTTCTTGTCTTTCCGTGACGTTCGCCTGCCTTTTCGCCTTGTTCACATTCGTGGGCTGCGGCAAGCACGACCATGCGCACTTGCCCGACGGAAGTCACCCCGAAGACGGCGGCGGCAACGAAACCCCGAAGCCTCACGTCCACGGACCCGACTGCAAGCACGACGAGAAGGCCGACGGACACACGCACGGATCCGGAAAGGTGATCGACCTCGGTACGGCCACGGCCGGCGGATTCGCTCTGAAAGCGACACGCGACGAGGCCGCCGTGGTCGCCGGGAAGGATGCGCCGATCGACGTCGTCGTGACTCCCGCGGAAGGAGCGAAAGCCCCCGTCGCCGTTCGGTTCTGGATCGGGACGCGCGATGCCAAAGGCTCGGTGAAGGCGCGCGCGGGGATCGAAGACCCCAAGGAGCCGACGCGCTGGCACACTCACGCGGAGATTCCGAATCCGCTCCCCACCGACGCGAAACTTTGGGTGGAAGTCGAGGCCGTCGGCGGGGTGAAGTCCGTCGAATCCTTCGATCTGAAGCGCTGATCCGCGACGGGGACGGGTTTCCCCACGGGAAACGGTCTTCTCGGATCGGCGATTCGTCCCGCACGGGTGAAATCCCGGGACGAGCGGGGCGTTGAACAGGGGTGGTCGCGAGTGCGGCCACCCTTGACGTTTTTTCCGATGGATGCACGGCCGATGGACATCATGCGCACGCTCGGTACGGGTCTCTTTCTGATGGCGACCCTCGTGGCCCAGGGAGAGGGGGGCGGTACGTCGTCCCACGGTCACCACCATCCGCACGTCCACAGCCATGCGCTCGAAGATCACGCACACGCGGAATCCGACCTCAAGGAATGGACCTCGTCGATGACCGGCGAGGTCGTGCGCGGCACGTATCTCGCCTCCCGCGAGGGGTGGGTGTCCATCGAGAAGGCGGACGGCGGCGTCGTCCGTATGCCGTTGGCGGATTTGGTGGAAGAGGATCGTGCGCTCGTGCGGAGCACCATCGCCCGGATTCGGGCGTTCAACGAGGAGATGGTCGCTCGGGCGGGTGCGGCGCAGGGCGACAAGCCGGTGCAGGCCGAGATCTTCGACAAGTTCGCGCCGGCCGTGAAGACGCGGTGGGACGATCGTTGGCTCTACGTCGAATCGGACGGGCTTCCGCACGACCCGCTCCCGCACCAACTGATGGTCGGGATCGTCCGGTGGCAGCAGCAGGTGCCGTTGCCGCAGCCGTACTCCGGTGCGAACGCCTGGCAGATCCCGTTGAAGCCGGTGATGGCGGACGCTCCGATTTCGGGGAAGAAGGCGCTCCTCCGCGGTGCGATCGCACTCGCCGCCAACGGCGTGCCGATTTTCAACGCGTTGACCAATCGCGGCGAAGATGCGTTGCTCGCCGGTGAACTCGACGAGTTCGGCGGTCACTGCGGGCGCGGCGACGACTACCACTATCACATCGCTCCGCTGGCGCTCGCGAAGGTCCTCGGCCCCGGAAAACCCATCGCCTACGCGTTGGACGGATTCCCGATCTACGGGTTGTTCGATCCGAAGGCCTCGGCGACCGCGGTGGATGCGTGCCCCCTCGGCGGCAAGGACGTGCTCGACGATCTCAACGGACACTACGCGGCCGACAAGGACGGCACGCGCGGGCTGTACCACTATCACGCGAGCAAGGGCTACCCCTACATCAATGGGGGCGTTCGCGGCAAAGTCACGGTGGTCGAGGACCAGATCGAACCGCAGCCCAAGACACGCTCCGTCCGGCCATGGCTCACGGCGTTGCGCGGCGCGAAGATCACGGGCTTCAAAACGCTCGGACCGCAAGCGTGGGAACTCGAGTCCATGATCGGTGACGCCAAGTCGTACGTGCGTTTCCGCATCGAGAACGTCAACACGTTCATTTTCGATTTCGTCGGTCCGGACGGGAAGGTCAAGACCGAGACGTACACGCCGCGCCAAGGAGGCGGTGGCGGTGGGGGTGGAAATCGTGAGCGTGGCGGCGAGCGCGGGGGCAACGGCGGTGGTCCCGGAGGCGGACGCGGCGGCAACGGCGGTGTTGAACGTCCGCCGGAACAAGGTGGCGGGCGGCCGTCGGGGATGCCGTCGAAGCCGTGGATCCTCGTCCACGCGAAGGAAGTCGACAAGGACGGCGACGGGGCCGTCACGCGCGCCGAAATGACCGAACAGGCGCGGCTCGCGTTCGACGCCTACGATCGTGATCAGAACGGCCGACTCGTTCCGACGGAGTACGACCGCGCGCAAGGCGCGCGCGCTCCGCGATTGCCGTTGGGCGGCTTCGTGCAGCTGCACATGCGTGAACTCGATCCCGACGGGGACGGCGACATTTCACGCGACGAGATGATGGGCCAAGTGCTCAAGATCTTCGACAAGTCCGATCGGAACCGCGACGGACGTATCGACGACGTCGAACTCGGCACGTCGGAATCGACTCCGCCTCCGCCGCAGGACGGTGCGGAATCACGTCCGCGCGGGCGTCGCAACGAAGGTGGCGGAAATCGTCAAGGCGGGGGGCGCCAAGGCGGGCTCTCGGCGCAACTCGCGGCCTTCAAGATGGAAGTCCCGGCTCATCCGTTCGATCTCTTCCTCGTGAATCCCACGAAGGACTCGATCGGAGTCAGCGTGATGACGGCGTCGAACGCCGAAGGCTCGATCGAGTGGGGTGTGCCCGGCAAGACGCCCGCGAAGACGGACACCGTCGTCTTCAAGGCGGGAGAGCCCGTGCTCGTCCCGTTGTCGGGATTGAAGGGAGCCCCGGAATGGGAGTATCGCTTCAAGTACCGGACGTTGGACGCCGACGGGAAGCCCGTAGAAAAAGAGCCGGTTTCGAGCGAAACCTACACGTTCCGCACCCCGCGTACGCCGGGTGACGCGTTCGTGTTCACGATTCAGGCGGATTCGCACCTCGATACGAACGTGATGCCCGATGCGTACGTGAAGACCTTGAAGAACGCATCGGCGGACAACCCCGACTTTCACGTGGATCTCGGCGATACGTTCATGACGGACAAGCGTCGCGACTACAAGGAGTCGTTCCCGCAGTACCTCGCGCAGCGTTGGTACTTCGGCCATCTCTGCGGTCGAGCGCCGCTGTTCATGGTCCTCGGCAACCACGACGGCGAATACGGATACAACAAGGGCGCCGACGATATCGCCGCGTGGTCCTTCGGAAATCGCACGAAGTACTTCCCGCCTCCCGTCGTCGAACGCGAAGGGGGCTTCTACTCGGGTAAGACCTCGTGGACGGATGGAGAGGGCGGCAATTGGTACGCCTTCGAGTGGGGAGACGCGTTGATCGTCGCTCTCGATCCCTACACGCCGACGCGTCAACGGGCGCGAGGGGGTGGCGGGCGTGGGCGAGAATCCGGGGAGCACGTCCTGTCGGACGCGAACTGGAACCTCACGTTGGGCAAGGCTCAGTACGATTGGTTTCTGAAGACGGTGTCGTCGTCGAAAGCCAAGTACAAGTTCGTCTTCATCCACCATCTCGTCGGCGGGCTCGGCAGCGCGACGCGCGGCGGCGTCGAATCCGCTCCGTACTTCGAGTGGGGTGGAAAGAACGCCGACGGTTCGGAGGGCTTCGCCGCGCGGCGCCCCGGATGGGCGATGCCCATCCATGCGGCCCTCGTGAAGTACGGCGTCAACGCCGTCTTCCACGGCCATGATCACCTCTACGTCCAGAGCCAACTCGACGGCGTGATCTACCAGTGCGTGCCGCAACCGGGCAATCCGCGCGGCGGCACCCGCAGCGCGGAAGAGTACGGGTACAAGTCGGGGACGATCCTCGGCAGCCCCGGCTACCTCCGTGTTCGCGTCGGCGCGCAAAACGCGAAGGTGGAGTTCGTCCGAACGTCCCTCGCCACCGAGAATCGGGGCGCGCGCCGCACCGGCGACGAGCCGAACGGCACCGTCCTGCACGCGTGGGAGACGCCCGCGCGGAAGTAGTCGGCCCACACGGGCTTCCGCCGTTCGCCACGGGTACCATGAGCGCATGGCGGAAGATTGGGATTTTTACATGTGCCGCGTCGACGGGCATCTCGCGTCGATGGCGTTGGACCTCGGACTGGCGGCAACGGCGCCGGATGGTGCGCGGTCCCTCATGGGCTTCGTGCGTGTGCCCTTGTCCGTTCCGCGCCCCGACGGGCTCTCCGATCGCACGGAGTTCGATCGCCTCGAAGAAGTCGAAGAGGCATTGGTCGCGACCGTGGTGCCCGCCGTCGATGCGACGTACGTCGGGCGATGCACGATGGAAGGTCGGCGCGACTTCTACTTTTATTTCGCCTCTCGGAACGGATTCGACGCCGCGGTCGCCGCCGTCTTCGAGCGATTTCCGGCGTATCGCCCCGAAATCGTGGTCGGTGAAGAGCCCGGTTGGGAAACCTATCTCAACTGGTTGTTTCCCGGCCGCGACGATCTGCAGTCCATCATGAATCGTCGTGTCTGCGACAACCTCGAGAAGCACGGAGATACGCTGACGAAGCCTCGCGAGATCATGCATTGGGCGTACTTCTCGTCGTCGGAAGCGGCGGACCGATTTGCGGTCGTGATCACGGAGAAGGGCTTTCGGATCGACGAGAAGATCGATCCCGCGGCGGAACGGCACGGATTCGGCGTGCGGTTCGTCCGACATGACGTTCCCGGTCGCGATGGGATCGACACGCTGACCTCCGAAATTCTCGAGGCGGTGGATCGTGAGGGCGGCGACTACGACGGGTGGGAGACCTTCGTCGAACGGGACGACGCGTGAACGTTTCGGCGGAACACCCAAAGGTCGATCACGGCGAGGCTTTGCTCGACGTTTTCGACGGCGGCCTCCGTTCCGCATCGCCGCAACTCTCCCCGGTTTGGGGTTAACTTCTTCGTATGTGCGGCATCGCGGGAATCTTCGATACACAGGCGCGGAGGGACCCGGACCGGGCCATCCTGCACCGGATGAACGAATCCCAGTTCCATCGCGGCCCGGATGAAGGTGGTCTCCATCTCGAGCCCGGGACCGGATTCGCCCATCGCCGCCTCTCGATCATCGACCTCTCGACGGGGCAGCAGCCCCTGTCGAATGAAGACGGCACCGTCTGGATCGTGTTCAACGGCGAGATCTACAACTACAAGGATCTCATCCCGGAACTTCAAGCCTCAGGTCACGTGTTTCGCACCCGCAGCGATACCGAAGTGATCGTGCACGCCTGGGAGGAGTGGGGCGAATCCTGCGTCACGCGCTTCCGAGGCATGTTCGCGTTCGCGTTGTTCGATCGGAAACGCGACACCCTTTTTCTCGCGCGTGACCGCATGGGCGTGAAGCCTATGCATTACGCGATCCTGAGCGACGGTTGGCTCCTGTTCGGCTCCGAATTGAAGGCGCTCCTCGCGCACGGCGCGATGGATCGTTCCATCGAGATCCAAGGGATCGAAGAGTATTTTGCGCTCGGCTACGTCGCGGAACCGCGGACGATCTTTCGACAAGCGGCGAAGTTGCCGCCCGCGCATACGTTGACCATCCGGCGCGGGAAGCCGATCCCGCGACCGGTTGCCTACTGGGACGTTCGTTTCACCAACGACTCGAAAATCTCGGAGCGGGATGCCATCGACGAACTCCGGCGTCGCCTGACCGAGTCCGTGAAGTTGCGGATGATCTCGGAAGTTCCGCTCGGTGCCTTCCTCTCCGGCGGCGTCGATTCGAGCGCGGTGGTCGCGACGATGGCGGAGCTTTCCGACGAGCCCGTGAACACGTGTTCCATGGCGTTCGACGACCCGGCGTTCAACGAATCCGAGTTCGCGCTCGAAGTGGCGACGAAGTTCAAGACGCGCCACCATGTCGAGACCGTCGCGAGCGATGACTTCGACTTGATCGACACGCTCGCGGAACTCTACGACGAGCCGTATTCCGACAGCTCGGCCATCCCGACCTACCGCGTGTGCCAACTCGCCCGCGCCAAGGTGACGGTGGCATTGTCCGGCGACGGGGGCGACGAGACGTTCGGTGGTTATCGCCGCTATCGGCTGCACCTCATGGAAGAACGGATGCGTCGCTTTCTGCCCCTCGGGTTGCGTCGCCCGGTTTTCCGTACGTTGGCGGCGTTGTACCCGAAGGCCGATTGGGCGCCGCGTTTTCTCCGCGCGAAGACGACCTTCCAAGGGATCGCACGTACCTCGGTCGAGGGCTACTTCCATTCGATGTCGATCCTGCGCGACGATGCGCGCTCCGCGCTCTACAGTCGCAAACTCAAGGCGAGTTTGGGCGGCTACAGCGCTCGAGCCGTCTTCGAGCGTCATGCCGCGACGGCCGGGACCGACGATCCGTTGGCCCTCATTCAGTACATCGACTACAAGACCTACCTCGTCGGCGACATCAATACGAAGGTCGATCGCGCGAGCATGGCCCATTCGCTCGAGGTGCGTGAGCCGCTGATGGATCACGAACTGATCGAGTGGCAGGCGACGCTGCCCACGTCGCTCAAGATCCGAGGCGGCGAGGGGAAGTACCTCTTCAAGAAATCGATGGAAGGTGTTCTTCCCGACGACATCCTTTACCGACCGAAGATGGGGTTCGCGGTGCCGCTGGCGCGTTGGTTCCGCGGCCCCCTGCGTTCGCGGGTGCGCTCCACCTTGCTCGGCGAACGTCTCCTCGACACCGGTTGGTTCGAGCGTAAGTCGATCGAGGGACTCATCGAAGGACACGAGTCCGGGTTGCGCGACAACAGCGCGTCGATCTGGAATCTCCTCATGTTCGAAGCGTTTCTCAGGCGCGTCGTCGATGCGGCTCCGGATTCGCGGGGGACGCGCGGATGAGTATCGCGGGGCGCAAATCGAAGAATCCATGGTGGATGGCCGCCGGGGCGAGTTTCGCCGTCGCGGTCGTTCTCGGAGTCTCGCTGTGGTCGTACACCTCGAGCTCCTCCGAGGAAGTGCGGCTTCGGAACGCGTTGGTGTGGTCTCCGGAGCCGGGCGCCACGTTCGATTGGCCCGGGGACGCTCCTCCGGATTGGTTTTCTCGGGAGACGCGTGCCCCGGATCCCGATTACGCGGTCGCCGCCGACGGATTGGGTCTTGGCCCGCTGCCGTCCGACGTCGCGCGCGCGACCGTCATCGCGAAGCACCTGTTGAAGCACCCGGCGTCCGGACGGGGCGAACCCATCTCCGCGGATCTGGCGACGACTTACCGACTGATCCGCGCGCAAGGGAAGGGGTACTGCGGCGACTTCAACCGCGCGTTTACCGGGCTTGCTCTCGCGGGCGGACTGCCGGTGCGTTCGTGGGCCTTCACCTTCGACGGGTACGGCGGCCATGGCCACGTCTTCAACGAGTTTTGGGACCGAGACGCGCGTCGTTGGCGAATGGTCGACGTCTTCATGAATTTCTTCCCGACGCGCGACGACGGCTCGGTGTTGTCCGCGCTCGAGTTTCGAGAGGCGTTGCTTCAAGGGAAGACGGATTTCACGTATCGCCGCATCTCCGACATGATCTCGCAGCCCTACGAGACGGACGCCGAGATGAGCGCCTACTTCCGGCGCGGACTGGGCGAGTGGTTCCTTTTCAAGGGGAACACGGTCTTCTCCGCCGACGCTCATCCGTTGGTGTGGATGGCACGGCCCTTCGGCCGCGTCGCGGCACAGACCGTCGCTTGCGTCATCGGCGCCCAGCCCGCCGTCTGCCCGATCGAATCGCCCGACAATGCGGTGGTCCGTGAGCACATGGCGACGTTGCACCGTCGCCTTTGGGGGTTCGTCGCCGCGTCGGCCCTCGCGGCGGTGCTTGTCGTCGTCGGCTGGCTGCGCAGGAAACCCGGTCGCTTCAACGAACCCGCTCGTCTCTGATCCGATCCGGGTGGAGAGCCGAAGTCCCCGTTGGCTTACGATGTCGTGGGTATGGGTCGTCGTTTTCTCATCGGAGTGCTGCTCTTCGTCGGCGGCCTTCTCGGACAGGTGGCCGTCAAGCGTGATCCCGACGCGTCGGATGCGTTCTTCAAGCGCGGGGAGATCCCTCGATTCGAGATCGTCGTCGCTCCGGACGAATTGGCGAAACTGAAGGCGAACGCACGCGAGTATGTCCGCGCACGTCTCTTCGAGAACGGCAAACTCGCCTTCGAGACCGTCGGCGTGAAGTTGAAGGGGGCCGTGGGGAGTTTCAGAGAATGGGACGACCGTCCCGCCTTGACGATCAAGGTCGACAAGTTCGACGACACGCTCCGTTGGCGGGCGCTCAAGAAGTTCCACCTCAACAACGCGGTCCAGGACGACACCTGGCAACACGACCTGCTCGCTTCCGAACTGATGATGCGCGCGGGAATTCCGGCCGCGCGCGTGTCGCATGCGCGCGTGTGGTTGAACGGTCGGGATGTCGGCCTCTACGTGCTCAAGGAAGCCCTCGACAAGACGTTCCTCGCCCGACACTTTCCGAACAACGACGGCAATCTGTACGACGGCGGCTTCTGTCAAGACGTCGACGTCGACCTCGAGAAGGATTCGGGGGGTGGCCCCGACGACCATGCCGATTTGAAGACGCTTCGCGAGATTCTGGCGGTCGCCGATTTGAAGGAGCGTTGGACGAAGCTCGAAAGCGTCGTCGACGTGAGGGCGTGCGTCAACTTCATGGCGATGGAACTATTGGTCAATCATTGGGACGGCTACACGCAGAACCGCAACAATTACCGGATGTACTTTCACCCGCCGGTTTCCCGTTGGGTGTTCATCCCGCATGGAATGGATCAAATCTTCGGCGATGCGGAGGCGTCGATGCTCGACATGCCCGCGGCGATGGTGGCCGCGTCCGTGATGCGTCAACCCGAGTGGCGCCTTCTCTACCGAAAGCGGCTGTCGGAAGTGGTGTCGCTGATTGCGCCGGAGAAATTGCACCCGAGAGTCGACGACGTCGCGAAGCGCCTTGCGCCGGTTCTCGAGGCGATGGATCCGCAACTCGCACGCGACTACGCCGGGCGCGTCCGCGGATTGAAGGATCGAATCACCGCCCGTCACAAGTTCGCAAAGGAGCAGGCCGCGCAGCCGGAACCCAAGCCCGTGGCGCTGTCCCCGGGTAAGAGCGTCGTGTTGAGAACGTGGCGGAAGGCCCCCGAGACGGAAGACGCACGTTTGTCGGAGGAGGAGAAGAACGCCGGCGAACGTCAATACGTGATCGGCGTCGGTCCGAGCGGGCGCTGCGTCGCGTCGTGGCGCAAGATGGTTCCGCTGACCAAGGGGCGTTGGCGCTTCTCCGCGAGTGTCCGTACCGAAGGGGTCGTTGCGACGACCGACACGCCGAATCAAGGCGCCGGCGTCCGCATCTCCGGTGGAACGCGCACCGCGAAGGCGATCGGCGACGCGATGTGGAAGCCGTTGGTCTTCGATTTCGACGTGGAGGAGGCGGTGCGCGACGTCGAGTTCATCATCGAACTTCAGGCGACGCGCGGAACCGCGTGGTTCAACCTCGAGTCGCTGAAGTTGAAGCGACTCGAGTGAGCGGTCAGTAGTACGTGTAGGTGGTCGTCGCGGTGCAGCCCATGGGCAGGGTGACGACGACGGGTGCGATGCCGACGGTGCCGGGGGGCGTGCGACAGATGATCTGCGATCCGGTGGTCGAAAGCACCGTGGCGAGTGCTCCGCCGATCGTCACCGACGAGCCGGCGACGAAGTTGGTTCCGAGGATGTAGAAGTTCGCGTTGCCCGCGACGGGCCCCGAACTGAACAGCGTGCCCGAGACGGAGGGAGTGGCGTTGAAGTTGCGCGAGGCGAATTGTGCGTCCGGATTCGTCACCACGATGGTGCCCGGGCACGTCGTTCCCGGCGGCACGACGGCGACGATCGACGTGTTCGTCGCGGAAACGACCGACGCGGGCGTTCCTCCGAAAGAGACGACGGCGCCGGGCAGGAAATTCGTGCCCGTGATGGTCACCGAAGTCCCGGGTGTTCCGAATCCGGGAGTGGTCGTCGTAATCGTCGGAGCGGGGGCGGGATTGACGTTGAGAGTGACCGCGTTCGTGACGGCGGGAATGCCCTGATCGAGCAGTGCGCCTTGGAAGGTCAGCGTCGCCGGGAACGCGAGGCCTCCGGGGAGATTGAATGCCCACGGACCCGGGGCGGAGGGGAGCAGTGCCGGGATTCCGAGACCGACGTTGTCCGTCAGCGTGAAGTTGGACGGGTTGGCGGTATCGAGCGCGTGCGGCACGAAGCAAAGGTCGCCCCAAAGGGTCGGAAACGGTGTCGCGGCCGAGAGAGGGCCCATGAAGCCCCAGATCACGAAAGGGGCGGTGACCAAGTTGGCGGGAGGGGAGAAACCGATGGAGAGAGGAGAGAACACGGAGGTCGTTAACGCGTAACCCGCACCGCCCGGAGTGCCGTTCACGGTGAGTACCGGAATCGGTGTCCCGCCGAGTGCGGTGCCGACCGTTCCCGTGTGGCAGGTTGGGAGCGTGGTGGTCGATGCCCATGTCCACGACGTGATCGCGTGGATTTCGGGGGCGCCACCCGTCGCGCCCGTGAAACCCGCGAAGGCCGTGCCGTTCGGAAGGTTGAGTCCCGCGACGGGTGTTTGACTGTCGACCCATACCCCTCCGGTCGTGAAATCGTAGGGGACGGTGAGGACCGGAGTCGTCGGGTTGTCGAGATAGATCGAAAGCGTGCCCGGGACGTAGTGCACGCGCATGGTGTGGAGTTGTCCGTCGTTCATCACGACCGCGGGTGTGACGCGACCGAGCGAGGTCGATTCGTACGCGCTCGCCGGATTCGGACCGGACGTGTGGACCGAGATCTCGTTGGCGCTTGAATCACCCCATGGAGCGGCCATCTGCCAAAGATCGATTTCGACGACCAACGCGTTGTCGATCCCGACGCCCGCATTCGCCGCGTAGCCGTTGTCGCTGCCTTGGCCGTTGTTGCCCCCGAGCGGCACCGCCGCGGTGCCCGCGACGGCGTTGTGAATGATGAACGCCATGCCGTCGGCACCGCCGGACGCGGGGACGGTCACCCGGAACGTGAAGGTCGTGTCGAA
>CAIWVZ010000406.1 GCA_903916245.1 uncultured Planctomycetota bacterium
CCCGGGCGCGCCGCCCGGCGTGTCGTGTTCAATCGAGGAAGGCGCTCACGAATTCCGGCACGTCGCCCGCGAGGTGACCTTCGCGGGTACACGCCGAACATTGATCGCGCAGAGGACGGTCCGAGCACGTGGTGCAGGCTTCGAGGAACGCGATCGACTTGACGAGCTCGTGCTCGATCGCGGTCAATCCTTCGATCTTCGATCGCGTCTCGGCGAGTTCCGCACGGAACGCTTCGAGGAGACGCGGCGCCGCATCCGAAGCGGCGTTGGTACCGCGCCAGGCTTCCGCCATCTCGCGAATCCGGTTGAGCGGGATATCGAGATCCTGAAGTCGCGAGATCGAGCGGATCGTCGAGACCGACAGCGTCTCGTCGTAGAGACGGAATCCGCCTTCCGACCGCTTGGCGGGGCGAAGCAGGCCGAGCTCCTCGTAGTAGTGGAGCGTGCGGATGGACTTGCCGGTCAGTTCGGCGAGCTCTCCGACCTTGACGAGCCGTGAAGGCCCGGTGCTTTGGCATCCCATGATTGCGCCTTTCCGTTACACTCTTACGCCCGCGTGAGGGTTGAAACTCCGACCCTTACGTAGACGTTAGGATTGTACCCCGGGCCCCGGCGGCCCCAAGAGCCTGAAATGTCCGAACCCCTCCCCGAAGCTCCGAAAAGCACGGCCACCCTCCGGGAACTCCTCGAGAGGGCGCAAAGCGGCCTCGCCGTGTTCGTTTGCAAGGACCTCTCGCTCCTCCGCATCGGCGGCTCCGACCGCGCGCGCTGGCTGCACGCGCAATGCACCCAGGACGTCAAGGGAATCGTCCCGGGGGCCGCGACCAACGCCTGCGTGCTCGACGCCCACGGCCGGAATCTGGGGCCCGTCGTAGTCGGGGCCGGGAACGAGACCCTCGACGTGGTGCTGCCCACCACCGAAGCGGAAGCACTGCTCGCGCACTGGCGGCGCTTCATCATCGCCGAGGACGTCCGCGTCGACCCCGTCGAAGCGGACGTTCGCCTCCTCACGGGCCTCGGCGCGGTGCCGTCGGAACTGTTCTCGGACTGGCCGACACTCGATCGCCCGAAGGCCGCGTCCGTCACCATCGCGGGACGCCCCGTCACGGCGATCAACGATCCCGCGTGTTCGACTCCCGTTTGGATCGTCATCCTCCCGAAAGACGGGGACGTCGCCACCGCTTTCGACGCGTGCGTCGCGCGACGCGGCGGGGAGCGGATGCACGCCTCGGTCTTCGACGCGCTGCGCGTTCGCATGGGACGTCCCCGTTGGGGTGTCGATGTCGACGCGAGTTTCCTCCCGAAGGAATGCGGCGACGAAGCGACCACCACCTCGTACACCAAAGGCTGTTACACCGGCCAGGAAGTCGTCGCCAAACTGCACTTTCTCGGTCAACCGAGACGGATGCTGCGTCGCGTGACGTGGAAGGGAGCCCCGATCGCGTCGGGAGCTCTTCTTCGCGACGATTCCGGTCGGTCCGTCGGAAAAATCACGTCGACGGCGCCGGCCCCCGAACCGGGACGCTGGATCGGTCTCGCCGTGGCCGAAGGACCGAGGCGCATGGACGCCGCCCTGACCGCGTCCGCATCGGACATCGACGACGAATCGGTGGACGTCGCGTTCGCCGCTCCGACCGTCCTCAAGCCCTAGACGTGCGTGCCGCGACGCAAGTCCGCCTCCGACATTTCGAGGTCGGATAGCGCGGTGCCGTTCGCGAGCGGCCCGGCGACGATCCGCGCGACGTCGCCGACCGAGACACCCTTCCACCAGACGTTTCGGGGATGGTCGACGACGACGGGGCCGTGTTCACAAAAGTCGAGACACCCCGATCCGTTGATCCGAACCCCGGGAATTCCCGCCTCCTTCACGACCGCCTTCAAGGCGTCGCGCAGCGCCTCCGAGCCTCTCGCCGCACACGAACCGCGCGGATGCCCGTCGGTACGGCGATTCGTGCACACGAACACGTGATGGTCGAACGGAATCGTCATGGGGCGGAAAGATGTCTCGAGAGTTTCGGACCGCGTTGGTCCTGGTAGTGATTGCCCGATCCTTCGCCGTAGGCGCGCCTCGGACGCGACGACAACGCTTCGAAAGCCACCTTGCAGATCGGCTGGCCGTGCCGAAGGATCAGGTCGTCGTCGTAGGGGCGCACTTCGAGCACGGCGGGAGTCCCGCGGGTGGCGCCCCCGGGAGACCAACCGAAACCGGGATCGAAGAACCCGGCGTAATGGGCGCGGAATTCGCCCGCCGAGTTTTCGAAGGGCAACATCTCGACCGCGTAGTCGGGAGGAACGCGCAGGAACTCGCGTGTCGACAAAATATAAAAGTGGCCGCGGCGCAACCACAACGCGCCGTCGCGCGGGCGCGGAACGGGCTCGAAGTACTCGGCGGCGTCGTTGCGCCTGCCCCCCGAGAGATCGATTTCCTGCGGCGTTTTGCGCGCCACCCAACCGACCGGATCCTGGTCGAGATCGACCGTCAACAAGAGTCCACCCTCGTCGAGTCGATCCGGATCCGCCCGCAGCGGCGATCCGTCGCGGGAAAAGAGCAGAGGTTCGCGCGCCTCGAGCGCGGCCAACGCGCCGCCCAGAAGGATTTTGCGTTCGCGGAAGAAAATCGCCTGATTCAGTGAAGCGCCCGCTTTCAAGGCGATATCGAACGATTTCGAAATCACTTCGAGCCACACGTCTCCCGAGTAACCCCGCGGAATTCGGTCGTAGCGCGGATTTCCGTCGGTCAGAACGCGCGTCTGCAGGTCGAGCCGCCCGATCGACGACTTCGTGTTGCAGTACGCCGCGACGTCGCGGGGAAGTTTCAGCCCTTCCTCCAGCCGAACGACGTAGACCTTCTCGCGGTCGAGCACCTCTCCCACCCCGAGATCGACGCGGCGTCGCCCTAGGCGCTCGACGAGGCTTCTCACCGATTCCCCGATGGGAAGCACGGAAGCCGGCAGCCGCCACGCTTCACGGGACAGCGTGAGATCGAGCGAACAGGGCTGAACGCGAATCGCGGGCGCCCCCGCGGGCTGCTTCACCGCACCGGATCGGACCAGCGCCTCGATTTCATGATCGGGTAATACGCCCATCGGTACGTCCGACGCCGGATCCGCGGTCGATCGCGGCGAGCGATCGACCACGGACGGTGTCCGCGTTCAGGAACAGCCGAGGCTGTTGCCGCAGTTGAGGCACTTGTAGCAGGTGCCGTTGCGCACGGTCACGTGCCCGCAGGAGTCGCAGAACGGCGCGTCCCCCATCATCTTGTCGAGATGGGAATTCGAGCCGCGCGCCGAACCCTTCATCGCGCCGCCGAGACGGTCGCCGACGACGTCGGATTCGAACTTCTGCACCTTCATCTGCTGCTCGAGGCGTTGTTTCTCGAGCTGCTTTTGGGCGTCGAGAACCCCGTCTTCGATGCCGTCCGCGGGCTTCACCTGCACGAAATCGGTCCGACCGAGATACTCCATCGCGAGGAGGCGGAAGATGAAGTCCACCACCGACGTCGAGAACTTGATGTTCGGGTGGTTGACCGGCCCCTGCGGATCGAAGCGGGTGAACGTGAACACGTTGACGTACTCGTCGAGCGGCACGCCGTACTGCAATCCCAGCGACACCGCGATCGCGAAGCAGTTCATCATGCTGCGGAACGCGGCGCCTTCCTTGTGCATGTCGACGAAGATCTCGCCGAGGCTTCCATCCTCGTAGTTGCCCGTTCGGATGTAAACCTTCTGGTTCGCGACCGTCGCTTCCTGCGTGAAGCCGAAGCGCTTCTTCGGGAGACGACGACGCATGAGAACCGGCGACGGAGCGACCGCCACCGCGGGCGCCGGAGCCGCCTTCTCGTCCTTCACCGTTTCCTTGGATTCGGTCTTCGACTTCGACTTGAGAGGCTGCGACGCCTTGCATCCGTCGCGATAGAGGGCGACCGCCTTCACGCCGAGCTTCCAGGCCTCGAAGTACGCCTCGCGGACGTCCTCCTCGGTCACTTCGTTCGGCATGTTGATGGTCTTCGAGATCGCGCCGGAAATGAACGGCTGCGCCGCCGCCATCATGCGGATGTGCCCCAAGTGGTGGATGAAGCGACGGCCACGACGGCCGCACTTGTTGGCGCAGTCGAACACCGGGAGATGTTCGTCGCGCAGGTGCGGCGCCCCTTCGACCGTCTGCGTTCCGCAGATCCACTCGTCGGCTTCCTCGATCTGTTTCGGGGTGAATCCGAGGTGATTGAGGAGATCGAATCCGGGAGCGGCCGTCTGCTCCTTCGTGAGACCGAGGCGCGTCAGACCTTCCTCGCCGATCACGTGCGGCGCGATGGCGTGGTTGATTTCGAACGCCCCCGGGAGGGCCTTCTCGATCGCCGCGAAATCGGCCGGAGCCATGCCCTTCGCCGCGAGCGACTCGCGGTTGACGTGCGGAGCCCCGACGAGCGTCTGATGTCCGAGGATCCAAGCGACGATGTCGTCGACCTGAGCCTTCGAATAACCGAGACGGTGGAGCGCGGACGGAACCGACTGATTCACGATCTTGAAGTAACCGCCTCCCGCCAACTTCTTGAACTTCACGATCGAGAAGTCGGGCTCGATACCGGTGGTATCGCAGTCCATGAGAAGGCCGATGGTGCCGGTCGGCGCAAGCACGGTCGCCTGCGCGTTGCGGAAGCCGTGGATACTGCCGAGACGCACCGCTTCATCCCAGTCGCCCTGTGCGGCGCCGATCAGGTCGTCGTGACCGAACGACGTGTCGAGCGCGTAGGCCGCGTCGCGGTGCATGTTCATCACCTTGAGCATCGGCTCCTTGTTGCGGGCGAATCCGGCGAAGGCTCCCTTCGTGCGGGCCATTTCCGCCGAGACACGGTAGGCGTGCCCGGTGGTGATCGCAGTCAGCGCTCCGCAGATCACGCGACCTTCCTCGGAATCGTAAGGAATTCCGAGGAGCATGAGCAGCGTCCCGAGGTTGGCGTAGCCGAGACCGAGCGGGCGATAGTCGTGGCTGTTCTCCGCGATGCGCTTGATCGGGTACGAAGCGAAGTCGACCACGATTTCCTGAGCGATGAAGAAAAGCCGGACCGCGTGGCGGTAGCCCTCGATGTCGAACGAACCGTCGTCTCGGAGGAACTTGACGAGGTTGAGCGAAGCGAGGTTGCACGCCGAGTCGTCGAGGAACATGTATTCCGAACACGGATTCGACGCACGGATGCGATCGGTGTTCGGACACGTGTGCCAACGGTTGATCGTCGTGTCGAACTGCACCCCGGGGTCGGCGCAACGCCAGGCGGCGTAGGCGATCTTGTCCATCAGCTCGCGAGCCTTGAAGGACTTCGCCGTCTTGCCGTTCGTGCGGTTGCGCGTTTCCCACTTCGAATCGCTGAGGACGGCGTCCATGAACTCGTCGTCGATGCGGACCGAGTTGTTGGAGTTTTGACCCCCGACGGTGCGGTACGCCTCGCCGTTGAAGTCCGACGGGTAGCCGGCCTCGATGAGGACCTTGGCTTTGTCTTCCTCGCGCGCCTTCCACATGATGAAGCGCTCGATTTCGGGGTGATCCATGTCGAGGACCACCATCTTCGCCGCGCGGCGCGTGGTGCCGCCCGACTTGGTGGCGCCGGCGGCGCGATCGAGCACTTCGAGGAAGGACATGAGGCCCGACGACGTGCCTCCGCCCGCGAGTTTCTCCCCTTCACCGCGGATCTTCGAGAAGTTCGTGCCCGTACCCGAGCCGAACTTGAAGAGGCGCATTTCGCGCTTCACGGCGTCCGCGATATCGAGAAGATCGTCCTCGACGCTCTGGATGAAGCACGCGGACATCTGAGGACGGGTGTAGGAATCCGGCGCTTCGGCCACTTCGCCCTTCGTCTCGTCGAAGTACCAGCAACCCACGGCCTTCCCGGTGATGCCGTAACGCTGAGCGAGGCCGCAGTTGAACCACACCGGCGAATTGAACGCGCCCATCTGATGGATGAGCATGTAGGACAACTCGGCTTCGAACGTTTCGGCCTCTTCGGTCGACCGGAAGTAGCCGCCGTACTGCTGGCCGGCTTCGCGGATCGAACGCGCGATGCGGACGACGACCTGACGGGCGGAGACTTCCGACCCCGTACCGGGGACGCCCGCCTTGCGGAAGTACTTGGAGACGAGGATGTCGGTCGCGAGCTGCGACCATCCTTCCGGAGCCTCCGTGTCCTTCATCCCGAACACGACGGAGCCGTCGGTGTTCGAAATGGCCGAGTCCCGCTTGGCGTACCGAACCTCGTCGAGAGGGTCGATTCCCGCCTTGGTGAAGCGGCGCGTCAGCCCCAAACCCACATCGGCCCGTCCCTTGACCGGACGACCCGTTTCCGTCGACACCCCACCCTTACCGTTCATCGCGCTCATCTCTCTGCCTCCCCTTCACCCCAACGTTCCCTGCACCGGGAACGCAACCATCGTGCTCCCAACCCCTTGGGCGATCCTCGAGCCGCGTCGGCCGTTTTCCCGGGGGAACCCCCAGAAGGTGGGCAGCATGCTCGTCGACACCCCAACATGTTGGGAGGGCCGCCATCCTAAAGCACCCCGAACCGCAGTCAAGCCCGATATTTCTCGGGGAAAACAGGGGATTTCCGTTTTTTTCTTGGCTCGTCGACCGGGGCTTGACAAGGTCATTCGAAATGACTAACGAGCCGATCGCGGGGGCGTTTTTTCCAACCGGGCACGGGGGTTTGCCTCATTCCGACGTCGACGCCGCATGCCGCCACATCGCAGCGGCTTACGGCGACGCGCCGTTCGTACCGGAACTGCCCGCGAACGGCGACGCTCCTCTGCACGCACGCGCCTTCGCGAAGGATCTGGTGCAAGAAATCGGTGCGACGACGACCCGTCTCCGCATCGGCGTTTCCGACATCCACGCTTGGATCGAAGAAGCGCCCCCGTGCTCGGAGATCGGAGAACGATTCGACGCCCTCGCACCCGGCGCATTTCCCACGGCGATCCATCTTCCCGGGCCTCTCACGGCTCTCGGCTGCGCGATCTCCGTCGAAGGTGTTCGACTCTGGGACGTGCCGCAACTTCGGATCGCCTTCGCACGACGCACGGCGCGCCGAGCGATCGCACTCGCCGAACGCGCCGTCGCCGTGGGACACCGTCCCCTCGTCGTCCTCGACGAACCGTGCGCGGAAATGTTGGACGCCGCCAACCCCGCGAATCTTCTGCTCCTCGAAACCTCCGTGGCTCCGTTGCGCGAAGCGGGTTTCGCCGTCGGCGTCCACTGGTGTTGCAAACCTCCGATCGACGTCCTTCTCGGAGTGGATCTCGACTACGCATCGGTCGATCTCGTGCGTTACGCCGACGTCGTCACCGGTCGCCGCCGCAGTTTGGAACGCTGGCTCGCGCGCGGGCGCACGCTCGTGCTCGGCATCGTCGACGCGGCCTCCCCCGACGACGCGGAAACCGCGGCGAACCGCGTCCTCGCGATGGGATTGCCCCGGGATTCGGCTATCCTCGTCGCGGCGTCCTGCGGCACCTCGCGGACGTCCGTGGCCCGCGAAACGGAAACGGCGCAAACGCTCCGAGACGCGGCCGGAAAGTTGAAGGCACGACCATGAGCATCGCGACGCGCACGGGTGACGACGGCTGGACCGGACTCTTCGGAGCCGGCCGAGTGCGTAAGGACCACCTGAGGGTCGACGCGTACGGCGACGTGGACGAACTCAACGCCTTCCTCGGGCTTCTTCGCGTCGAATCGATCGACGTCGACGTCGACACGCTGCTCGGATCGATCCAGGCCGATTTGTTCGATCTCGGCGCCGAACTCGCGACGCCCCGCGACGGCAACACGATGGCGAAGCACGTGGCTCCGTTCACGGACGCGTTCGTCGCCCGGCTCGACGCGGCGCTCGCGCGGTACGAAGCGGAGGTTCCGACGATGACGCACTTCATCCTTCCCGGCGGAAGCCGCGCGGCGGCCACGTTCCACGTGTGCCGCACCGTCGCCCGACGCGCGGAGCGTCGCGTCGTCACCTTGTCGCACCACGAGCCGGTGCCGGAGTCCTGCATCCGCTACCTGAACCGACTTTCGGATCTTCTCTTCGTTCTCGCCCGCCACGAAAACCATCTGCGCGGCATGGCCGAGCCGAAGTGGATTCCGGCGCGGCCTCCCGAATGACCGGCCCGCATCGTTTCGACCTCGCGGTCCGTTCGTCGGAGATCGACGGTTACGGACACGTGAACAACGCGGTCTACCAGCAGTGGTTCGAGGAGGGGCGCGAAGGTTTTCTGCGGCTCGGCGGCCGCGACTACGACTGGTACCCGGAAAAACTCGGTTTGCTTTTCGTCGTGGCGCGCGTCGAACTGGACTTTCGCGCCGCGGCACGTCGCGGAGAACGCGGCACGATTTCGACGTCGTTGACGAGAATCGGCGACAAGTCCGTCACCTTCGCCCACGAGGCGAGACGCGACGACGGGCTTCTCTGGGTCGAAGGGCGCACCGTCATGTGCTGGTCGAAGGACGGACGCGCCGTCGCGGTGCCGGACGACTTCCGGACGCTGTTCGCGACCACTCCGTCGGTCGATTAAGACTTCAGTCGAACTTTGCCGTCGACGACGGAACAGGCGTGAACGGAGATCGCGACACCGGGCGCGTGTTTGCCGGTTTTCACGTCGAACGACCAGCCGTGCCACGGACACACGAGACAACCGTCGGCCACCCACCCTTCGGCGAGGGGCGCACCGCGATGCGGGCACACTCCGTCGAGGACGTGGATCTTTCCTCCGTGACCGACGACGACGAGGTCGCGACCTTCCGAATCCTTCGCCGCCACCGGTTTCCCGTCGTCGAGTCCCGCCGCGTCGCAAAGCACGTTTCCGTCGACCATCATCCACCGTCCCTTCGACAAGCCGCCTTCCACGCGGCGGCGGCTCGTCCGCCCACCGACCGTCCGATGTGCGTCTCGAGAGCCTCCGCCGCCGAGACGACGGCTCCGAGATCCACACCCGTCCGCACGCCGAGCGCATCGAAGAGTGCGACGAGATCCTCGGTCGCCACGTTACCACCCGCGCCGGGCGCATAGGGACAGCCGCCCAATCCGCCCGCCGAAGCGTCGAACACGCGGACTCCCGCTTCGAACGCCGCCATCACGTTCGCGACGCCGAATCCCCACGTGTCGTGGAAATGACCCGCCACGCGATCGATCATGCCGCGGGCGCGGCACGCGTCGAGCAACCGCACCACGTCCGGAGGCACCGCCTTTCCGATCGTGTCCCCGAGGCTCACTTCGAAGCAGCCGAGATCGAGCAAACGCTCGGCCACGTCCGCCGCCCGTTCGGGAGAGATCGGACCTTCGAAGGGACATACGACGGCGGTCGAAACGTACCCGCGAACGCGAATCCCGTCGCGCGCGGCTTGCACGAGCACGGGAGCGAAACGTTCGAAGGAGGCGTCGACGGTCGCGTGCGTGTTGCGGAGATTGAACGTGTCGGACGCGGCGGTGAACACCGCGATCTCGTCGACGTCGGCGGCGCGGGCCGCTTCGTACCCTTTCTCGTTCGGCACGAGAGCGGAGTAGACCACGCCGTCGGCGCGCGAGAGTCCCATCATCACGGCGGTGGCGTCGGCGAGTTGCGGCACGGCCTTCGGAGAGACGAAGGCCGCCGCTTCGATGCGACGGTGACCCGCCGCCGCCAAGGCTTCGATGAAGCGCACCTTGGCGCCCGTCGGAATCGGCGTCTTCTCGTTTTGGAGGCCGTCCCGCGGCCCGACTTCGACGAGCGACACCTCGGGACGCGTCACGAAACGGGCTCCAACGTGACGAGCAGGGCACCGAGTTCGACGGCGGCTCCGCGTGCGACCCGCACCGACGTCACCCGCATGGCCGCCGCGGCCTTCATGCGGTGCTCCATCTTCATCGCTTCGAGGACGACCAGCGTCGCCCCCGCCTCGACGACGTCGCCTTCGCGCACGGACACGTCGACCACTTTGCCGGTCATGGGGGCGGTAATCTCGCGTTCGATCGCGGCCGCGGAAGCGACCGCACCCGAGGCGGCCTCCGAAAACTCGAACGTGTGACCGCCGAGGGCAACGAGCACACGCTGACCGACCCGGGCGACGACGGCGCGAATACGCCCCTCGGGACCGTCTACGATCCAACCGCCGTCCGCGTCGCGGGAGACGGCGAACGGTCGTGCGGCCCCGCCGTCGACCGAAAGCACGATCCCGCCCGACGTCGGATCCGCTTTCAACCGCTTGGCGATTCGCCCCTCGGTCCATGTTGCGTCGACGGGCCTCACGGGGCGACTCCGCGAACCAGTGCGAAGCCGTCCGCCGCATCGAAGGGCGTCGGATGGCGCGCGGGCCCCGCGGCGCCCGAAGGCGCCCCGGAGGGCCCACCGGACGCGAGGAAGGCCGCCAACGCGACCCAAGCCGCCTCGCTCGGCTCGGGACGTTCGTAGTGAGTCGCCGACAGCGTGCGCTCCGCCCACGTGGTGTCGATGGCGGCGTCACGGAACACGTCGGAGTCGATCACGCTCTTGACCCAGGCGGTGTTCGTTCGGATGCCGAGCACCACCGTGTCGGCGAGAGCGGCGGACATGCGTCGGCGCGCCTCTTCCCGATTCGCCCCCTTCACGACGATCTTCGCGATCATGGGGTCGTACCACCCCGTGATGTCCATTCCCGCACGCACACAGGCGTCGACGCGGATCATCGGCCCCTGCGGGAGACGGAGATCGACGATGCGGCCGGGTTGCGGCAAGAAACCATTGCTCGGATCTTCGGCGTAGAGCCGGAATTCGATCGCATGGCCGCGCGGGACCATGTCCTCCTGTCGGAGGGTGAGCGGTTCACCCGCGGCGATGGCGAGCTGCCAACCGACCAAATCGACGCCGACCACCTCTTCGGTGACGGGGTGTTCGACCTGAAGGCGCGTGTTCATTTCAAGGAAGTAGAGCGCACCGTCGGGAGCGAGGATGAACTCGGCGGTTCCGGCGTTGACGTATCCCGCCGCCTTCGCGACCCGCACGCCCATGTCGAGCAACCGCACGCGCGTCTCCGCGTCGATCGACGGCGACGGACATTCCTCGATGACCTTTTGGTGGCGCCGCTGAAGAGAACAATCGCGCTCGAGAAGCGCCACCACGTGCCCGCGCGTATCGCCGAGAAGTTGAACCTCGACGTGGCGCGCGCGTTCGATGCAACGTTCGAGAATGAGTTTGGACGAGCCGAACGCCGCTTCCGCTTCGCGTCGGGCCGATGCGATCGCATCGGAAAGTTCGGACGACTCAAGCACTTTGCGCATCCCTTTGCCGCCGCCACCCGCCGCCGCCTTCACGAGCAACGGATAGCCGATACGCTCGGCGGCCGCGAGCAACGACGCGTCGTCATCGTCGCCTTCGTGTCCGGGAACCGTCGGCACCCCGGCGCGTTTCGCGACGTCGCGCGCACGCTGCTTGTCGCCGACCGCGAGAATCGCCTCGGGCGGCGGTCCGATCCATACGATCCCGGCGTCCATGACGGCGCGGGCGAACGCGGCGTTCTCGGAGAGGAATCCGTAGCCGGGATGAATCGCGTCGGCCCCCGATCGCCGCGCCGCATCGATGATCAGATCGGCGCGGAGGTACGACTCGCGGGCATCCGCGGGACCGAGGCGCACCGCGACGTCCGCTTCAGCGACGTACGGCGAATCGGCGTCGGCATCGGAGTAGACCGCGACCGTCGAGATGCCGCGCATCCGACACGCACGGAAGACGCGTCGGGCGATCTCGCCACGATTGGCCACGAGAACCCGTCGGAGCGTGGTCATGCGTCGGTCACCTTCCAGGTCGCGGGCCGTTTCTCGAGAAACGCCGCGAGTCCTTCGCGGGCTTCGGGCAACGCGCGTACGTCGGCGATCTCTTCCGCGAGCATGTGGAAGAGATCGTCACCCTCGAAGGAGGCGACCCGATCGGCGAGGCGCTTCGCGCGCCGAGAGGCGCCGGGAGCCGCCGAGGCGGCGTCGGCGGCGAACGCACGCGCGCGATCGAGCGACGTTCCCTTCGGCACGACTTCGAGGACGAGCCCGATGCGCGCCGCCGTGGACGCGTCGAAGATGGTCCCGGTCGCGAACAATCCGCGAGCGTTGCGGACGCCGATCGCCGGCACGACGACCGCGGAAATCACGGCGGGGACGATACCGAGCCGCACCTCCGTGAATCCGAACTTGGTGCCTTCCTCCGCCACGGCGAGATCGGCGGCCGCCACGAGGCCGGCCCCTCCACCGAGTGCGGCACCCGCCACGGCGGCGATCGTCGGGCATGGTACGGCACGTAAAGCGCGGAACATGTCCGCGAGACGTCGCGCGTCGTCGAGATTTCCCGCCCGATCGCGTCCCGCCGCTTCACGCATCCAAGCGATATCCGCACCCGCGCAGAACACGTCGCCGCCGGTCAACAGCAGGGCACGCGCGTCGGAATCGGCGACCCGACGGAACGACTCCGTGAGTTCGGCGATCATCTCCGCGTTGAAGGCGTTCCGCACTTCGGGACGACCGAACACGATCGTCGCCGTGCCGCCCGAAAAATCGAGTGAATGCGTCCGAGGTGCCATCGCGCTCACATGCGGAAGACGGGGAATCGGGTTTCGGGGACCGGATGTTGAAGACAGGCCTCGAGGGCGAGCGCGACGACGCGACGCGTATCCCGCGGCGCGATGACGCCGTCGTCCCAAAGTCGCCCCGTCGAGTACCACGGACTCCCCTCGACCTCGTACTTCGCGAGGATGGGATCGCGGATCGCGGCGCGTTCGGCGTCGTCGAGGGCGCGGCTTTTTTCCCGCATCAACTGCTCTTCCTTCACCTGCGACAACACGCTCGCGGCCTGTTCGCCGCCCATGA
>CAIWVZ010000407.1 GCA_903916245.1 uncultured Planctomycetota bacterium
CCTCAAAGCGCTCACCCGGTCGATCATCGAAGTGTTTCGCGACGACGCCGACCGCGGAACGGTCGGCCCCTTGTCCACGAGTCAGTTCCTCGGCCTCGTGACCGGACTCGTCGCGATCGGCATGTTGGTTTTCCTCTCGCGGCGGCGGGAGTTGAGAACCGCTCCCGACCGCCTCGAGAAAATCACACCCGCGGATTAGTGGGCTTCGAGCCAGTTCGCTCCGGTTCCGATGTCGACCTTCAGCGGAACGTCGAGGGCGAACGCGTTCTCCATTCCGTCGCGGACCAACGATTTCACCGCGTCAAGTTCCGAAACGGCCACGTCGAGCAGGAGTTCGTCGTGGACCTGCAGCACGAGTTTCGACGCGAGACCTCCGGATGCGAGCGCGCCCGCGACCCGAATCATCGCGACCTTGATGAGGTCGGCGGCGGACCCTTGAATCGGCGTGTTGACCGCCATGTTCTCGGCCTGTGAACGGAGCATGCCGTTCGGAGACGTGATTTCGGGAATCGGCCGACGCCTTCCCAAGATCGTGGTCACCATGCCCGTGCGGCGCGCCTCGTCCTTCAGTCCGTCGAGGAAGCCGCGCACTTTCGGAAACGCGTCGAAGTACCGCGCGAGGAACGCCTTCGCTTCATCGAGCGTGAGCCCGGTCTCGCGGGCCAATCGATTCGGTCCCATGCCGTACAGGACGCCGAAGTTGACGGCCTTGGCGCGGGCGCGCGTCGCCGCATCGACGGAGTCGGGCGCGACGCCGAAGACGCGAGCCGCGGTTTCTCGATGGATGTCGCGGCCTTCGCGGAAGGCGAGCAGAAGCGCTTCGTCCTTCGCGAAATGCGCCAAGAGTCTGAGTTCGATCTGCGAGTAGTCGGCCGAGAGAAGCACGTGCGCGTCGTCCGTCGGCAGGAAGGCCGCTCGGATGCGCCGTCCGGATTCCTTGCGGATCGGGATGTTCTGCAGGTTGGGATTCGACGACGAAAGTCGCCCGGTGGCGGCGACGGCCTGATTGAACGAAGTATGGATGCGACCGTCGGAACGGACGAGGTCGGGTAGGGGAAGCACGTACGTCGACACGAGTTTCGACACTTCGCGGTACTCGATGATCTGACGTACGAGTGGAACGTCGGTCAATTCTTCGAGGACTTCGGCCGACGTTCCCCAACCGGTCTTCGTGCGCTTCGGCTTGTAGCCGACCGCTTCGTGGACCCTCATCGTCTCGAAGAGCCATTCGCCGAGTTGCTTCGGACTGTTCGGGTTGAAGTCGCGACCGGCCACGTCGCGGATGGCGTCGCCGAGCCGCTCCGCCTCGGCCTCGAGTTCCCGCGCCATCTTCTTGAGTGCGTCGCGATCGACGCGAACCCCGGTTTCTTCCATGTCGGCGAGAACGCCGACGAGCGGCATCTCGACGGAGTCGTGAAGCGGACGCAGGGAAGCGGCGTCGATTTCCGGAAGGAACCGTACGGCGAGTCGGCGCGTGAAATCGGCGTCTTCGCAGGCGTAATTGCCGACCTCGTCGACCGGAAGGAGGTCCATCGTGAGGGCGTTCGCCCCTTTGCCGAGCAGTTCTTCGGTGGCGATCTTGGTGTAGTTGAAGTGGCGAAGGGCCAACGCGTCGAGGTTGTGCTCTCGGCTGCCCGGTTCGAGCAGGTAGGACGCGAGCATCGTGTCGGTCACGTAACCCGCCGGGCGTACGCCGTGCTGGCGGAACACGAGGATGTCGTACTTCGCGTTCTGGCCGCATTTTCGCTTCGAGCCGTCTTCGATCCACGGTTTGAGCCGCGCCAACGTCGCCGCTCCGCGGAACGAAGATCCCGGCGGATCGGCGACGACCGGCGGATCGAGATTCATCGGGACGTAAGCCGCGTCGCCGTCCTTCGTCGACACGGAGACGCCGACGAGAACGCCTTCGAGGGGATCGATCGACGTCGTTTCGGTATCGAGGGCGACGAGATCGGCGGTCGAAAGTTCGGCGAGCAGCGCATCGAGTTCGGATTCGGTCCGAACGATGCGGTAGACCGCTTGCACGGGCTTCGGTGCCTCGGCGTACGCCTTTCCGAGGGTGCGGAAGCCGAGTTTCCCGAACAAGGCGGCGGCGTCGCCCAAGTTCGGCCCACCGAACGTCAGGCTTTCGAACGTCGCGGGCAGCGGGCAGTCCGTATCGATGGTGACGAGCTTGCGCGTGAGTTCCGCGACCTCGCGGTTGTTCATCAGGCTTTCGCGCAACTTGGGCTTGTCGACCTCGGCGGCTCGCGCGAGGACGTCGTCGAGTCCGCCGAAACGTTCGATCAACGAAATCGCGGTCTTCTCGCCGACGCCGGGCACACCGGGGGCGTTGTCCGACGCATCGCCGACGAGCGACAGGAAGTCGACGACGCGGTGGGGTGGGACTCCGAGACGATTCACGACGCCCGCCGCGTCGA
>CAIWVZ010000408.1 GCA_903916245.1 uncultured Planctomycetota bacterium
AACTCCACCGGCAAGATTTGGAAGCTCGATCTCGAGCGCCTCTTCGCGTGGATGAAGAAGGGCGCGACGCCGTCGGAAACGATCAAGGCCCACCTCCGCGCGGAGAAGATCGCCTACGGCGATCCGACCGCGAAGCGCAAGAAGAACGCCGCGCGTCGCAAGACCCGCGTCGAAGCGCGCAAGAAGACCGGCCGCACCGTCGAGAAGTCGACGTTCAAGAAGCCCGCCAAGAAGGCGTGACCGCATGCCCCCGACCCCGGCGATGAAGGAGAGGGCCGCGACGGCCCTTTCGACGCTCGAAACGTCGCTCGGCGGCGTCCGCGACTTCGAAGAGACGCAGCCGCTCGTGCAGCTCGCGCTCGCGATGATCGTTCGGGGTCTGGGCATGAAGCGCGCCCGCGCCGCGGTGCGTCGTCTCGAAGCGGACTACGTCGATTGGAACGACGTCCGCGTGACGCCCGTGCGCGAAATCGCCGCCAAAATCGGCGGCGAGGACGCCGTGGCGCGCGCCGAACGCCTCGTCGAGTTTCTCGGGATGGTGTTCCTGCGTTTCAATCGACTCGCACTCGAGTGGTTGTCCGACCCCGCGAAGGATACGGGCGGCAAGAAGGCCGACCGCCTCGCGAAGTGGTTGGGCGACCGATCGCTCGCGCACGTGGTGGCGTTGCGTTCGTGGATGCAGAAATCCGCCGAGGTGAACGTCGACGGCGGCGTCCCGAAGGTGCTGCAGCGGCTCGGACTTTGGGACGGCAAGGGCGGTGCCGCGGCGCTGCGTGATCACGTGCGCGGACTCGTCGCCGAAGCCGATCTCATGGCGTTGGTGACGATCCTCCACGGACTCGCGGAAACCACCTGCGTCTCGCCGAAGCCCGACTGCGATCGCTGCCCCGCGAAGGGGTGGTGCCCGTCCGCCGTGGTCACGAAGCCCGTGAAGGAAACCGCCGCGAAATCCGCGAAGGTTTCCAAGGCGACGAAGACCGCGAAGCCGGCGAAGGCTCCCGCGAAAACGACGGCGAAGCCCGCCGCCAAGACGGCGAAGGCGACCAAGCCCGCGAAGGCCAAGGCCGCGCGCAAGGGCTGAGACTCCGCGCGGTAGCATGGAGGCGTGCTCGCCCTCGCATCTTCGTCCCCGCGTCGTCGTGAACTGATCGCCGCCCGCGGCTTGGTGTTCGACGTCGTTCCGCCCGACGTGGACGAAGATCCGCGCGGCGAGACCGACCCCGTCCGACTCGCCGGAACGTTGGCACGTCGCAAGGCCGCGGCCGTCCTCGGCGCGACGTCCGGCCATACGCACGTACTCGCCGCCGATACCGTCGTTTGGGCGCGCGGAGAAATCCTCGGCAAGCCCGTGGACGACGACGACGCGCGACGCATGTTGCGACTCCTTTCCGGAACGGCGCAGCGGGTGGTGACGGGGTTCTCCGCGGCGCGAACGTCCGACGGAAAGTCGATCTCCGGAACGGTGACGACGATCGTCGTCATGCGCGTGTTGACGGAAGACGACATCGACGGATACGTCGCGACGCGGGAACACGAGGGCAAGGCCGGTGCCTACGCGATTCAGGAATCCGCCGACCGCTTCGTGACCGCGCTCGAAGGTCCGTTCGACAACGTGGTCGGATTGCCCGTGCGTCACGCGCTCGCGGCGTTGGCCGCGTTGGGGTACGCGCCGTGAGCTTTCGGGCGCTCCTCGCCGTGCTAGTCGCGGCGGTGTGGGTCGGGGCGTGTTCGGCGCCCCCTTCGAAGCCCGTTCCGCCCGCGCCGCCGCCCGCGCCCGACACGCGCTTCGTCGTCGGATGTCCGGGAGGCGACGTGATCTGCGAAATCGCCGACGACTGGGAACGACGTGCCGCCGGGTTGTCCGCGCGCAGCGCGGTCCCCGCGGGAACGGGGATGGTGTTCCTGTACTCCGAGCCCGACGTGCGCGGCTTCTGGATGAAGGGGTGCCTCGTCGCGTTGGACATCGCTTATCTCCGCGACGACGGAACGGTGGTCGACGTCGGGCGCATGGAACCACCCGCGGTCGGGGCGTCCGACGACGCGTTGCCGCGCTTCCGATCGAGCGAACCCGTGCGGATCGTTTTCGAAGTCGCCGCAGGCGAGGCCGCGAAACTCGGCGTGGTGCGCGGCGTGAAACTGCGTCTTCCGAACGACCTCGCCGCGCGTCTCGCCGACGCGGATCCCTGAGCGATGGGACGTCTTCACCCGACATGGATCGCGGTCGTCGCGGCGGTGGCGTTGACGCTCGCGGCCGATCGCGCGTGGCGCACCGAAACCCCCGAGACCTTTCCCGGTGAACCGCTTCTGCGCGAAGCGTGGTCGCGTGCACGGGCGGTGTCCGTAGTCGAACCGGACCCGGTGCGCGTCGCCGAAGGCGCCGTCGCGGGCATGGTCGCCGCGGTCGATCCTTGGGCCGAGGCCATGAGTCCCGCGGAGTGGGAGACCTTCCGCATGCGGACGGCCGGCGTGTCGACGGGAGTCGGCATCGAAGCGTTCGCGGTGGACGGCGTGGTGAAGGTGGCGACCGTCGAACCCGGTAGTTCCGCAGCGTCCGCCGGCGTCCGCCCGCTCGACAGGATCGTGTCGATCGACGGCCGTGCGCCCGTCGACGACGTCGACGCCGCCGCGGCGTTCGACGGTCCCCCCGGGTCGAAACTCGACGTCGTCGTGGGCGATGCCGCCGGATTGAACAGTCGGGGCGTCGTCCTCGATCGCCGCGCGTCCGACCGTCGCGTCGTGGCCGCTTCGCCGGTCGACGGAGCGTGGTGGGTGCACGTCGCGGAGTTCCGCCCGACGACGACCGCGCAATGGGAGGCGGCGGTCGATCCGTCCGCGGTGCGGAGCTCGCGCGGCCTGATCCTCGACCTTCGGGGGAACCGCGGGGGGGACCTCGCCGCCGCCGTCGCGTTGGCCGACCTCTGGTTGGACGGTGGCGTGATCTATCGACGGGTGGGCCGCGACGGTGAAACAACGGTTTCGGCGGCTCCGGGCGCACCGCTCGGGGGGATCCCGACCGTGGTGCTCGTCGACGGCGCGACCGCGTCGTCGGCGGAGATCTTGGCCGGGGCCCTCGCCGATTCCGGTGCGGCGACCCTCGTCGGGGAGAAGACGTTCGGCAAGGGCGCCGTGCAGGAGGTCATCCCGTTCGAGGCGTCCCCCGGCGGCATGAAGGTGACGACCGCGCTTCTTTCGACGCCGTCGGGGCGGGCGCTCGAGGCACGGATTGCGGGGCCGGGGGGTGTCGTCGGAGGAGGCCTCGTGCCCGACGTCGTCGTTCCCACCGGCGGACCGGCGCGGGCGGCGTTGCGCCGTGCGCGGCTGCGCGAACGGTGTGCCCCCGAAACGGTCGCGTATCTTGTTTCGCTCGACGGCACGGAGGTTCGCGACGACGCCCTCGTAAAGGGGCTCGCTCTCTTGCCGCCCGCGCGCCCTCGCTGATTCCCCATGCTTACCCTCGGCATCGAAAGTTCCTGCGACGAGACCGCCGCGGCGGTGGTCGAAGACGGCCGACGCGTTCTCGCGTCCGTCATCGCGAGTCAGGCAGCCCGTCACGGCACGTGGAAGGGCGTCGTTCCGGAAATCGCCGCCCGCGAACATGTGAAGGCCGTCCTCCCGGTCATCCGGAAGGCGCTCGACGACGCCGGGGTGACTTTGGCCGACATCGGGCTCATCGCCGTCACGCGCGAGCCGGGGCTCGTCGGCGCGCTTTTGGTGGGCGTCGCCGCCGCCGAGGCGCTGTCGCTCGCGACCGGGACGCCCGTGGTCGGGGTGAATCACATCGAAGCGCATATCGGCGCGCCGTGGCTCGCGGACGGGGAGGCACCGTCCTACCCGCTCATCTCTCTCGTCGTCAGCGGGGG
>CAIWVZ010000409.1 GCA_903916245.1 uncultured Planctomycetota bacterium
ACACACCCGCGATCCCGCCGAAGTGGCGACCGCCTCCGGGCTCACGACGGTCGACACCATCGACCAGTCGTGGATCCGTGTCGACGAAGAAGACGCGTTCCGCACGTTGGTGCGTCTGATCGAACGCAGCGACCCGGACGACGTGTTCCTCGCCTTCTGCGGCAAGCGCACCGACGCCGATCGTCTCTACCGCCGCATGCAACGCGAACCGTTCCATACGCGGTGTCTGCACGGTGGGTTCGATCAGGAAGCGCGCTTCAAGGTCATGGAAGCGTTCCGGTCGGGTGACGTGAAACTCCTCGTCGCGACGGACGTCGCGTCGCGTGGTCTCGACGTCAAACACGTGACGCACGTCGTCAACTGGAACGTCCCGCAGGACACTTCCGACTACACGCACCGCATCGGCCGCACGGGCCGCGCGGGCCGTCGCGGACACGCGATCACGATCGTGAAGCCCGACGAAATGCGGAAGTGGAAGCGCATCTTGGACGGCGTGACGTGGGAGATCGAAGAGGTGATGCCGCCCGGACGCCCGCAGCGCATGCCGCGTCCCGAAGGGCCGCCGCGCTCTTTCGACGATCGCCCGCGTCGTAGCGAGGATCGCCGAGGCCCTTCAGATTCGGAACGCCCCCCTCGCGGCGACGATCGTCGTGGCCCTTCCGAATCCGAGCGTCCTCGCCGTGGCGACGACCGTGCGCCGTCGTCCGACGATCGCCCGCGCCGCGCTCCGGCTCCGCGCCAGGCCGATGCCGACCGACCTGCGCCGACGACGAAGCGTCCTCCGCGAGACGAGGCGCCGAAGCGTGCGTCGCCGGCGGTCGCACCGCTCGAAGACCGTGCGTCGCAGATCGCGTTCTTGCGCGGGTTGGGTTCGAAGAAACCCCGCTGAACCGTCGCTATTTCGGCGCTGCGTCCTTCTTCCCGCGCTCATAGAGCAGGAAGGGCGCGCGCCGCGCGGTGAATGCCGCCACGTCCGCACGCCATGAATCGAAGAGGGCTTCGGGCGTGGCCCCGGCGACGAACGCCTTCATCGTGGCGTCGTGGTCGAGGAGTTTGGAGTACCTCTCGGCCTTCCAGTCTTTCGGGTGCAGGTCGCGAAGGACACACGCGACGGTGATGCCGACGAACAGCGGGTCGAGACCGCGCCGATCCGTGATCGACAAACGAATGCCCCGGCATGCGACACTCCTGTGCGTGCTCGACGTCGGCGTGTAGGTCACCGGCGTGATGGTCAGACCGGCCAACGCGGGACGACGTCGGAGCGACCCGTCACCCGGCGCAAAGCGAAGGTGGTCTGCAAGCGCCACGTGATTCACCCACGGAGCGGCGACGACCTCGAACGGCGTATCGGTACCGCGACCGACCGAAACGTTGGTCGTCTCAAGCAGCCCGATCCCCGGGTAGAGCAGCGCCTGTTCGAGGCGGCGGATATTCGGCGACGGGTTCACCCACTCGCAGCCTTGTTCGTCGTGCCACGTGTCGGGGTTCCACCGCTCGCAGCGCACGACGGTGAGGTCGACCTTCATGCCGCGTTCGGCGTTGAACATCGTGGCGAGTTCGCCGACGGTCATCCCGTGCATCACGGGAAGCGTGTGCCACGCGGTGAAC
>CAIWVZ010000410.1 GCA_903916245.1 uncultured Planctomycetota bacterium
CACGACGACGGCCGCCGCCGTCGCCCGGGTCGAACGGGCCTTCCGACTCGTGGGATACGGAGCGAGCCTCGCTACCGAGATCCACGGCACGGTCACGGTGCTTCGGTTCCCCCGCGAGTGTCAACCCGCACGACAGCCCGACGCGTTTCCGGACGGGGCCCTCCACACATTCGGGTTCTTCGTCGCGGACGTTCCGCCGGCACGGATCTTCGAGGCGCTCTCGTCGGGGTCGGCCGCTTTCGAGCCCGTCGCGACGACGCTCGACGGCCCGTTCCTGCTCGCGGCCGTCCGTGCATCCACGGCGTCGTTCGCGACGGACCGTATGGGTGCGTGCCACGCCTTCGAGGCTCGTATCGGTGACGCCCACGTCGTAGCGTCGGCCGCGCTTCCGCTCGCCTGCGCTTCCGGCGCCGGGTTGGATCCGGTTTCCGTCCGCGAGTTTCTGTCCATCGGAACCGTCTTCGGAGATCGAACGCTGTTCGTCGGGGTTCGCAAACTGAAGGCCGCCTCGGTCTACACGCTTCGAGACGGTCGTTTGACGGACGACGGGACGTGGTGGAACCTGAGGTCGATCCTCTGGGATCGGGTTTCCACGGGAACGCCCGAGCGACTCGCGGACGCGATCGTCCGCACCATGTCTCGAATCGGGAGCGTCATTCACGAACCCGTTCTCGACCTGACGGGTGGCTTCGACTCGCGCGGTCTTTTGGCGGCCGCACTCGCCGCGGGACTCGACATCAAGACCGTGACGAGCGGCGACGAAAGCAGCCGCGACATCCTCGTCGCGTCCCACATCGCGGGGGTCTTGGGGATACCCCATATGACCGCGTTCACGGCCGGCGAGGGGAGCACCTATTCCGAGAAGAACCTCGTCCGCGCCCTGAGGCTTTCCGACGGCGAGATCGACGTTTTTCTCGGAGCGCCCGTCGCGGCGACGCAATCGCGCTCGGCCTTGAACGGGACGGCGTCGATCCAAGGGTCGTGCGGCGAGTTTTCGCGCGGCTACTGGTGGGATCTCGTGTCGGGCGGTGTTCGGGGGCGCACGGCCCTCGACGCGCGTCACGTGGCCCGCCAACGATTCGCCCTCGATGATTCGGCGGACGTCTACTTGACGGAAAAGGAGGGGAGCCTCGTCGATCACTTCGCCCGCGAAGTCGAGACCGTGCTCGCCGACGTACGGGACTTGCCGACGGTGTCGCAAGCCGACGCCGTCTACGTCCGTATGCGCATGCAGCACTGGGGGGGGCGTTTCCTTTCGGCCACCCTTCGCCAGATCGACAGTATCGGTCCCTATGCGTTCCTCGACCCGATGCGCGAGGCGTTTTCCGCGCCGCCGGGAGTCCGACGCGGCAATCGGATGCCGCGCCACGTCATCGGTCGGCTGAATCCGAAGTTGGCCAAATTGCCGACCGAGTCGGGGGCCCCGGCCTGCCCGATCACCCCCCTGACGTTGCACCGTTTTCTTCCGCTGCTCGGGGATTTCGGCAAACGCGCTCTCGCGCGGCTTGGTAGGTCGTTCGGTCGGACGGCCACCCCCTCGTCCCACCCGATCCCGGCCCTGAGGGCCCTGCAGCGCGACGATGTCCGGGAACGCCTGTCGATCGCGGCGCTCTCCCGGCTCGGGGTCTTCGACAAAGGGCGCCTCGGGCCCCGGTTGGTCGACGCCCTCGACCCCGATCGTCCGAAGGTGCGGATTTTGGCGCGTTTGCTGACGCTTCAAATGGCGGACGACTCCGTCCGAAGCCTGTCGAACGGCTGACGGGCGTTGCTAACGTTCGGCATGCTGCCGTCCCACGCCGACGCCACCCCGTTCCCGTCCACATCCACGCCGGATCTCCGTCTCGGAATCCCCGGATTCACGTTCGCCGATCTGTTCGTTCCGAAGCGCCTGTCGGATCTCTTCGGGGCGTTCCTCGAAGACCTCGACCGACGCGATCCCGGGATCGCGTTGCGCTATCGAGAGATCCTCGAGAAGGGAGAACCGACGCGCGCTGACGAGTCTTGGCTGACGGTCGTGGTCGGTCCGCACGTCGCGGGGTTCCTGTCGACGTTGTTCGGGCTCGACGGAGCGCGCACCACGTTGGTTGAAGGGACTCGCGCCCTCGACGTCCTCGTTCGCGTTCGCAAGGAATTCACGAAGCGCCGCGTGGCGAAGCGCGCCGCCGACCCGTCCGTCGACGCGATGGACTCCGCGGAAATCGGCCGCGCCGCGGAGGTCCTTTGCAAGGCGCTCGGATCCCGCAAGTCGGGCGAGCACGAAGAATTCGCGTTCGCACGTGCCGTCGCGAAACTGCTCGATCTCGACGCCGCCCTTGCAGCCGAGATCGCCGGGAAGGGTGCGGCCGGGTGTGCGGACGTCTCCGCGGCCCTCGCGGCGTGCGATCCCGCGTTCGCCGCCGCCCCCGATGCGGCGGGGCGGCGCAAGGCCGTCGACGCCGCCCTCGACCGTCTCGCGCTTTTCGGTGCTTGGCATCGGCGCCATCACCCTCATGGTTCGGTGGCCCGTGGTTGGGTCACGTTCCGACTTCAGGAGACGTTCGTCTTCGACCGTCTCGTGCCCCACGCGCGACCCCGTGCGGATCTCCCGGAATACCTGAACGGATTCGAGCACGACTTCCGACGTCGCGACGGATTCGCCTTGACGGATACCCGCATGGAATCGCGGGAAATCGCGGGTGAAATCGACACCTGCATCTTCTGCCACGAGCGCGACAAGGATTCGTGTTCGAAGGGGCTCGTCGAAAAAGGCGAGATCAAGAAGAACCCGCTCGGCATCGCTCTCGACGGCTGCCCGCTCGACGAGCACATTTCCGAGGCCCACCTTCTGCGCGCGAAGGGCGATGCGATCGCGGCGCTCGCCACGATCATGGTGAACAATCCGATGCTCCCCGGTACGGGGCATCGCATCTGCAACGACTGCATGAAGGCCTGCATCTACCAGAAGCAGGAACCCGTCAACATCCCGCAGATCGAGACGTCGATCCTGACCGACGTGCTCGCGATGCCGTACGGCCCCGAGGTCTACGGCCTTCTCACTCGTTGGAATCCGCTCAACATCCGTCGTCCGTATCAACTGCCGTTGAACGGAAAGAAGATCCTCGTCGTCGGTCTCGGCCCCGCGGGTTACACCCTCGCGCACTACTTGGTCAACGAAGGTTTCGGCGTCGTCGCCATCGACGGCCTGAAACTCGAACCGCTCACGCCCGACGTGGCGGGACGCGGTTTCGTCCCGATGCGGGACTGGGGCGACGTGAACGAGCATCTCGGCGAGCGCATCGCACGAGGATTCGGCGGCGTTTCGGAATACGGCATCACGGTCCGTTGGGACAAGAACTTCCTGTTCCTTCTTTACGCGACGCTCGCCCGTCGTCAGGGACTTCGCATGTTCGGCGGCATTCGCTTCGGCGGGACCCTCGAACTCGAAGATGCGGCGGAACTCGGTTTCGATCACGTGGCGGTCGCGACGGGGGCGGGAAAGCCGACCGTCGTCGACATGAAGAACAACCTGATTCGCGGCGTCCGCAAAGCCAGCGATTTCCTCATGGAGTTGCAATTGACCGGGGCGACCCGCGACACGTCGCTCGCGAATTTGATGGTGCGTCTCCCCGCCGTCGTCATCGGCGGAGGATTGACGGCGATCGATACGGCCACCGAGCTTCTCGCGTACTACCCGCTGCTTTGCGAGCGCGTCGCGGCCCGCACGGCCCTTCTGCGGGCGGAAGGGCGGTTCGACGCCTACGTCGCGCGATTGACGGCCGAAGAGAAGGCGGACCAGGACGAACTTCTCGCGCACGCCGCGCTCTATCGTGCCGAACGCGAGCGCGCGTCGGCGGCCGGTGAAGTGCCGGACCTCGTCTCGATCACCCGTCGCCTCGGCGGAGTGACGATCTGCTATCGCAAGTCGCTGCAGGATTCGCCCGCCTACCGTCTGAATCACGAAGAAGTCGTGAAGGCGCTCGAAGAGGGGATCGGCTTCGTCGAAAACGTCTCGCCGACGGAGTGCCTCGCGGCTTCCGACGGATCCGTGCGCGCCGTCCGATTCACGCGCGGCGTGAAGGGCGAGGACGGCAAGGCGTTGGAGACGGAAATCCCCGCGCGCGCCGTGATGGTCGCGGCGGGAACGTCCCCGAACACCATCTACGAGCGCGAACGTCCCGGCACCTTCAAGATGCAACCGAAGGGCGGATTCTTCGCGCCGTTCACGGCGACGTTCGACGGGGGCGCCGTCGCTCTCGGCGATGGTCCGGCCTCGGAGTCGTTCTTCACCTCCTACACGAAGGACGGGCTTACGGTTTCCTACTACGGCGACAATCATCCGGCCTACGCGGGCAACGTCGTCAAAGCGATGGCGTCCGCCCGCAACGGTTACCGCAAGGTGGTCGACCTGTTCGCGTCGCGGATTCGCCACCTCGAGCCGTCGGGACAGGGAGCCCGCGAACAGTCGTTCCGCGACGTCTGCGCGCGCCTCGATCACGACCTGCGTGCGCGGGTCGTGAAGGTCGAACGTCTGACGCCGACGATCGTGGAAGTCGTGCTTCACGCGCCGTATCAGGCCCGTAAGTTCCAGCCGGGGCAGTTCTATCGCCTTCAGGATTTCGAGACGCAGGCCGAACTCGTTCACGGCATCCGTCTCGCGATGGAAGGTCTCGCACTGACCGGCGCGTGGACGGATCCCGAGAAGGGGCTGCTCTCGCTGATCATCCTCGAAATGGGTGGTTCGTCGAATCTCTGCGCGCGTCTGAAGATCGGTCAGGAAGTCGTGTGCATGGGGC
>CAIWVZ010000411.1 GCA_903916245.1 uncultured Planctomycetota bacterium
CGCGGACTCCGCATCCCCAGCCCGCTGCTTGCCTATCCACTCGGGCCACTCCTGCATACAATCGGTGCGCACCGACCGCCCGCGGGCTCGTCGGTGAGCGTCCCGATTTCGCAGGCAGGGGAAAAGCACCTCCATGGCTCTCGTCACCATCGATCAACTCCATATGGGCTTTCGCGGCCCGGCGCTCCTGGACGACGTCAGCCTGCGGATCGAACCGGGCCAGCGCATCGGTCTGCTCGGACGCAACGGCGCCGGCAAGACAACGCTCATGCGCATCCTGACCGGCGAGGTGCTCCCGGACAACGGAAACATCGTCTGGCAACCCGGTGCTCGCGCGGCCCTGCTCCCCCAGGACGTGCCACGCGATCTGCGCGGACAAGTCCACGCGATCATCGCCTCCGGCGTCATCGGCGTGGATGACGGTGCGATGCTCGGTACCGAAGCCGCTGGCTACGACCACGCCAGCGACTGGCAGGTTGAACAGGCGGTCAAGCAGATCATCTCGCGGATGCAACTGGAGCATCTGGCGGAGACGCCGTTCGAGACGTTATCGTCGGGCATGAAGCGTCGCGTGCTGCTGGCTCGCACGATCGTCTCGAAGCCCGCCTTGCTGCTGCTGGACGAACCCACGAACCACCTCGACATCGGCGCCATCCAGTGGCTGGAGGAGTTCCTCATCCGCTGGTCGGGGACTCTGATGTTCGTCACCCACGATCGCAGCTTCCTCCGCAAGGTCGCCACGCGCATCCTGGAGATCGATCGCGGCCGCGTCTTCGACTGGGCCTGTGACTACGACAAGTTCCTCGAGCGGAAGGAGGCCGCCTTGGCGGCCGAGGCGAAGCAGGACGAACTGTTCGACAAGAAGTTGGCCATCGAGGAAACCTGGATCCGGCAAGGCATCAAGGCGCGACGCACTCGAAACGAGGGACGCGTCCGCGCGCTGGAGGCGATGCGGCGTGAACGGGCCAAGCGACGCTCCCAGGTCGGCTCGGCCCAAATAGTCATCCAGGAAGGCCAGCGTAGCGGGCAGCTGGTCGTGCTTGCCGACAAGGTGTCATTCGCCTACGAGGGACGCCCCATCGTAAAGGAATTCTCCACGATGATCATGCGTGGCGACAAGGTCGGAATCATCGGTTCCAACGGCGCCGGAAAAACCACCTTGCTGCGCATCCTCCTCGGAAAACTTGCGCCGCAACAAGGCTCCGTCCGCCTCGGCACTAATCTCCAGATCGCCTACTTCGACCAACTCCGCGAACAACTCCGCGAAGACGCCACGGTGCAGGAAAACGTGGGCGATGGATACGACTCGATCTCGATCAACGGTCGTTCCCGGCATGTCATCGGCTACCTGCAGGACTTTCTCTTCTCGGCCGAACGAGCACGCACGCAGGTGCGTTTCCTGTCAGGCGGAGAACGAAATCGTGTACTGCTCGCAAAATTGTTCGCCAAACCCGCGAACATCATCGTGCTTGACGAACCCACGAACGACCTCGACACCGAAACGCTGGAACTGCTCGAGCAACTGCTGGTCGACTACCAGGGCACCGTCCTGCTGGTCAGTCACGATCGCTCGTTCCTCAACAACGTCGTCGGCAGCACGATCGTGTTCGACGAAGGGAACGTTCGTGAGTTCGTGGGCGGATACGACGACTGGCTGGCCCAGAAGGCCAACGCGGCGCGAACTCCCGAGGAGAAGAAGGTGACGGCCGAGCGAGCGGCGACGAATACCAGCGAAGACGGGGCCGGAGCCACGGTTGGCAAACGGCGATTGAAGTTCAAGGAACA
>CAIWVZ010000412.1 GCA_903916245.1 uncultured Planctomycetota bacterium
TCTTCCCTCGCATGACGCACTGCCTCCGATGTCCGCTCGCCGCGCTCACGGGTTCCGACACCTGCGCGGAGCACCTGACCGATGCAGCCGCATTTCGCGACGCAGCCCTCGCACGCTTGCGCGCGGAAGGCGGCCATCTGCACGTGTACGCGGGCGTCGACTGGCGCGGTGCGGATCTCTCCGGGCTCCGTCTCGAGCACGCCGATTTCTCCGGTGCCGATCTGCGGGGAGTGCGCTTCGACTCCGCGGATCTTTCACGCACCAATCTTCGGCGTGCACAGCTCGCCGAAGCCTCCTTCGTGGGCGCACAACTGCAGATGGCGAATCTGCAGGACGTCGACGCGAACCGCGCACGGTTCACCGACGCCCGTCTCGAAGGCACGTGGCTTTCGGGAGCGGATCTCACGTCCGCCGACCTCGAACGCACACGCCTCGTCGGCGCGAACCTGAAACGCACGCGCCTGGTCGACGCGAACTTCCGCGGCGCCGATTTGTTTCGTGCGTCCCTCTCGGGCGCCGATCTATCGCGGGCGGATTTTCGCGGTGCCCACCTGCGCGACGTCGGGGCGCTCGACGTTCTCAACGTCGAAAGCGTCCTGATGGACGCGACGACGCAACGCCCCGAAGCGCTTCGGGGAACGACCGAAGGCGGCACACCGGGACGTCGCCGCGGGCCGACGCCGTCCTCGTTCGTTTGGCGTCCCGCACCGCCCGCGTCTCCGTCGTCCGACGACGCGACCTGACCGGGCGTTCAGCGGCGACGCAAAGCGTCGAACCACGTATCGAGGATGATCGCGGCCGACGCGTCGAACGCGTCGTCTCGGCGCCCTACGCGCAAGTCGTGACCGGCCGACGGGATCACGCGGTGCGTCGGCGACGACGGCAAGAGCGCGAACGCCGCCCGAAACGCATCCGGACTCCCGAACGCGTCCCGCGCCCCCGAGACGAAAATCAACGGCACGTTCAATCCGGGCCAGTGAGCCGTCCGGGGCGCTTCCGGATTCCGCGGCGGATGCAACGGGTAGCCGAGCAACAGAAGTCCCGCGATTCCCGCGGGCCGTTCGGCGGCGAGCATCGACGCCATGCGACCTCCGTACGAATGACCGGCGATCCACACCGGAAGCCCGCATTCCGCGGCGAACGACGCGAGATCGTCCGCCAATCCTTCCCGGTCGCATGGTTGATCGGCGGGATGCGGCGGACCGCGTCGGCGCAAGGTGCGAAAACGCAAGTCGACGCGCCGCACCGGAACGCCGCGCGCGGTCGCGGCGACGTCGACGGCGCGCAACAGCGGAGCGTCCCGGTCCGAACCCGCGCCGTGCGTGAGCAACAGACCGGGCGTCGACTCCTTCAGGCGACGACTCCCATCACGCGGCCGACCTTCGTGAACGCCGCGATCGCGCGGTCGATCTGCTCGGGCGTGTGCCCCGCGGAAATCTGCACGCGGATACGCGCTTGTCCCTTCGGCACCACGGGGAACGAGAATCCGATCACGTAGATGCCCTCGTCGAGCATGCGGCGCGCCATCTCCTGCGCGACCTTCGCGTCGCCGAGCATGATCGGGACGATCGGATGCACGCCCTTGCGGATGTTGAAGCCCGCGGCGGTCATACCCGCACGGAAACGCGCGGTGTTCGTTTCGAGACGATCACGCAGCGCCGTCGACGACGCGAGCAGGTCGATGCACGCGATCGACGCTTCGACGATGGCGGGCGCGAGGGTGTTCGAAAAAAGGTAGGGGCGACTACGGTTGCGGAGGAGATCGACGACCGCCTTCGGACCGCACGTGAATCCACCGGAAGCGCCGCCGAGAGCCTTGCCGAGCGTGGAAGTCAGGATGGGGACGCGGCCCGACACGCCGTTGTATTCCGCGGTTCCCCGCCCGGTCGCCCCGGTGAAGCCCGTCGAGTGACTGTCGTCGACATGGAGGACGGCGTCGTAGCGATCGCACAGCTCGCAGATCGTCTTCAAATCGGCGATGTCGCCGTCCATGGAAAAGACCCCGTCGGTCGTGACGATCCGCGTGCGCTTGTCCTTCGACTCCGCGAGGTGCTTCTCGAGTTCGGCGAGATCGCCGTGCGTCCACCGACGACGCTCCGCCTTCGAAAGCCGCACCCCGTCGATGATGGACGCGTGATTCAGCGAATCGGAGATGATCACGTCCTGGTCGTTCGTGAGCGTCTCGAAAAGGCCGCCGTTCGCGTCGAAGCAAGACGTGTAGAGAATGCAGTCTTCGTAACCGAGGAAATCCGCGATGCGACGTTCGAGGACCTTGTGGCGATCCTGGGTGCCGCAGATGAATCGCACCGACGCGAGACCGAGTCCGCGTTCGCGTAAACCCTTGGCGGCCGCCTCGACCAAACGCGGATCGTTGGCGAGTCCGAGATAGTTGTTCGCACAGAAGCAGAGGACATCTCCCTGCGGGACGGAGACTTGTGCGCCCGCGGGTCCGCCGATCACGCGTTCCTCCTTCCAGAGGCCGGATTCGCGAATGTCGTCGAGCTCGGTGGCGATGCGGGCGAGGAAGGCCGAATTCATGATGAATGCATGAAAACGCCGGGAGCCGCCCCGGTCAAGTTGCTAGCATCCAAGCATGCCTCGGAAGCCCGTCACCCTCGTGACCGGCGCCGGCGGCGAGATCGGTCACGCGCTGATCCCGCGCCTCGCCGCCGCGTCCCACACGATCATCACGCTCGACCTGAAACCGCTCCCCGCGGACACGGCGGCGTTCGTCCATCGTCAGTACACGGGCGACATCTCCGGCACCGACGCCATCGGCGAAATCGCGAACACCTACAAGGTCCGCGAGATCTTCCACCTCGCGGCGCTGCTTTCCACGAGTTCCGAACGCAGCCCCGCGCTCGCCCACAAGGTGAACGTCGGCGGCACGCTCAACATGCTCGATTTGGCGAACGAGCAGGCCGCGTCGCAGGGCGAGCGCGTCAAGATGTTGTTCCCGTCGACGATCGCGGTCTACGGACTTCCGGATCGGACGACCAAGAACGACTTCGCGCGCATCAAGGAACACCAGTGGCAGCAGCCGACCACGATGTACGGCTGCAACAAGCTTTACTGCGAACATCTCGGCCGTTACATGGCGCGCTACTCCGCCACGAAGGCCGTCGATTTCCGCTGCGTTCGCCTCCCGGGGCTCATCTCCGCCGACACGCTGCCCACGGGCGGCACGTCGGACTTCGGACCCGAAATGCTGCACGCGGCGGCCCAAGGCAAGCCGTACGAGTGTTTCGTCGCGGAGGACACGCGCATCCCGTTCATGGCGATGCCGGATGCCGTCGACGGCATCCTTCGGCTCATGGCGGCCGACGCCGCGACGCTGACGCAGACGTCCTACAACATCGGCGCCTTCAATCCGTCGGCCGCCGAGTTTGCGCAGATGGTGCTCGCGGCCTTCCCGAACGCGCAAATCACCTACAAGCCGAATCCCATGCGCCAAGCGATCTGCGACGCGTGGCCGGCGGACGTGGACGATGCGCCGGCGCGCGCCGACTTCGGTCACTACCCCGCCTACGATCTTCGTCGCGCCTTCGACGACTACCTCGTTCCGGCGGTGCGTCGTCGCTACGGGCTCGACGCGGGCAACGCGGGCCGCTGACCCTTCACGGGACGGTGTCGCCGAGATCGCGGCGCAGTCGTTCGAGTTCCGCTTCGAGCGCCGCGCGAACGGCGCGCATTTCGGGGTCTTCGGCGCGATTGCGCATCTCCTGCGGATCGGCGACGAGGTCGTACAGCTCCCACTGCCCCTTCGTCGGAAACCGGATCAGCTTGTGCGTCTCGGTGCGCACCCCGAAGTGCGCCCGCGTGTCGTGATCGCCGGGGTCATGGTAGTAGCGGTAGTAGAACGACGTTCTCCAATCGCCCGGCCGCTTTCCGCGCAGCAACGGAACGAGACTGCGTCCCTGCAGGTCGTCGGGCCGGGGGATCCCGGCAACCTCCAACAGTGTCGGCGCGACGTCGACGTTGATCGCGAGGGCGTCCGTCGACGAACCCGGCGCGATCACCTTCGGCCACCGCGCCACGAACGGCATTCGGATCGACGGCTCGTACATGAAGCGCTTGTCGTAGAGACCGTGCTCGCCGAGGAAGAACCCCTGATCGCTCGTGTAGACGACGAGCGTGTTTTCGGCCAAACCGAGCCGATCGAGCGTCGCGAGCAGGCGACCGACCGAGGCGTCGAGGCTTTCCACGCACGCGAGGTAGTCCTCCATGTAGCGGCGGTACTTCCAGGCGACGAGCGCACACCCTTCGAGGCGCCGCACGCCGTCTCGAGTCTCGACGTCGACCACCCGGGGCACGGTGTCGAGCCACGTCGCACGTTCCTTCGGGGAAAGTCCCGCGGGCGGCACGAGTTTGAGGTCGCGGCGCGTCAGATCGTCGGCGATGCGCTGACGATTTTCCCGCAGCGCGTCGCCGCGTCCGGCATAGTCGTCGTCGAACGTCGGAGGCGCGGGGATCTCGCGTCCGGCCCACGCCGCCTTCGCCGCCGCGGGCGGCTCCCACGGCCGGTGCGGGGCCTTGTGGTGGCACATGAGGAAGAACGGACGTTCCTTCGGGCATTCTTCGATGAAGCGCTCGGCGAGGTCACCGATCACGTCGGTGACGTATCCCTTGTGGACGACGCGCCCTTCCGGCCCGAGGAACACGGGGTCGTGGTAAGCCCCCTGCCCCGGCAGCACCGTCCAACGATCGAACCCCGTCGGCTCGGAGCCGAGGTGCCATTTGCCGACGACTCCGGTGAAGTACCCGGCATCCCGAAGCATCTTCGCGAGGTGGGGCTGCGACCCGTCGAAGGTGTCGAAGGCCGTGACCCCGTTTCGGTGCGCATACTTCCCCGTCAACATCGCCGCGCGACTCGGTGTACAGATCGCGTTGGTCGCGAAGCACCAATCGAAACGGACACCTTCCTTCGCGAGCCGATCGAGATGCGGCGTCGCCCCGAAGCGGGATCCATAGGCACCGTAGGCGGCGACCGCATGGTCGTCCGCCATGATGAACACGATGTTGGGCGGTCTCCGGGGCGCCGGATGGTCGGGGTGTCCCTCGTCGGAGTGCGCGCATCCGAGGAAGACCGCACAGAGGCCGAGAAGAAGTCGAAGGGCGGCCGAAGAAGTCGGGGACGGCATCGCCGGAAAGACTAAGGGCCCGGTACCTGCGGTACCGAGCCCTTCGCGGAGTACCCCTGACGGGATTCGAACCCGTGTTTCCAGGATGAGAACCTGGCGTCCTGGACCGGACTAGACGACAGGGGCAGCGCAACCGAGAACCCGAAAGGGCCCGTCGGGGCGGTCAATCTAGGATCCGAGGGGGGGCCTTTCAACCCCCGCGGAAACCGGGGTTCAACCCCCGATTTTCGCGGCGGCCGCTTCGAGTCGGGCGACGCAGGCGGCCCGGCCGAGGATGCGGTGGACGTCGAAAAGGCCCGGTCCCTGCGCGCGCCCGGTGAGGGCCGCGCGAATCGGGTGCACGATGTCGCCGAAGCCGAGGCCGCGTTCACCCGCCCAAGCTCGGGCCCACGATTCGAGAACCTTCGGATCGTCGAACGATTGTCCGGCGAGCCCGGCGGCGTACGCCCGCAGGATGTCCGCCGAGTCCGGACGCTTCGTGAGATTCGCCTCGGCCTTCGCCTCGAAGGCGACGTCCTTCGCGAAGACCCAACCGGCGAGTTCGACGATCTGCGACCAGCAGCGGAGGCGGCCTTGTTCGGCGGCGGCGACGGCGCGGATCTTCTCGATCTCGTCGGCGTTCGGCGACGCGGAGACGAGTCCCGCTTCGACCAGATACGGAGTGATTTCCGCGACGACGCGTTCGAGCGGCATGCGACGGATGTAGTCGCCCGACATCCAATCGAGCTTCTCGAGATTGAGACGCGCACCGCTCTTCACGATGCGTTCGATCGAGAAGCGCGCGATCATTTCGTCGCGCGTCATGATCTCGGTCTTGTCGTCGTACGACCAGCCGAGAAGGCAGATCCAGTTGAGAAGAGCTTCCGGCGGATAGCCCTTCTTCTGGTACCACTCGAGCGCGGCTTCCGGATGCTTGCGCTTCGACAACTTGCCTTCGCCCGCGGGCGCGAGGATGAGCGGAAGATGCGCGAACTTCGGGCGCTCCCACCCCATCGCGTCGTAGATGCAGAGTTGCTTGAACGTGTTGGTGAGGTGATCCTCGCCGCGAATCACGTGCGTGACGCCCATGTGGTGGTCGTCGAACACCACCGCGAGGTTGTAAACGACGGCACCGCCCGTCCTCACGAGGATGATGTCTTCGATATCCTCGTTCTTGACGAGGACGTCGCCGCGGATGAGATCCGGCAGAAGCGTCTCGCCCTCGGGCACGTTCAAACGAAGCGTGTAGGGTTCGCCCGCCTTCACGCGCGCCAACGCCGCGTCGCGGGGAATCGCGCGGCAGGTGCGGTCGTAGCGCTGAGTCACGCGTGCGGCGATCTGCCGTTCGCGCATCGCCGAAAGATGTTCCTTCGTGCAGAAGCAGGGGTACACGCCGCCGCGCGACAGCAATTCGTCGGCGAGACTGCGGTAGAGCGCGTCGCGCTCCGACTGGCGGTACGGCCCCTTCGGACCGCCTTGCTCGGGGCCTTCGTCGGGATCGAGGCCGATCCAACGGAGCCCTTCGTAGATGGTGCGCACCGACGCGTCCGTGTTGCGTTCGGTGTCGGTGTCCTCGAGTCGCAGGATGTACGTGCCGCCCGACTGCCGGGCCACGAGGTAGTTGAACAGGGCGGTGCGTGCGCCGCCGACGTGGAGATATCCCGTCGGGCTCGGAGCGAAGCGGACGCGGACGGGAGAGGTCACGGCGAACTCCATCTCGGAAGTTGAAGAGGCGGCACCCGGAATCGAACCGGGGGTAGTGGATTTGCAATCCACGGCCTTACCACTTGGCTATGCCGCCGAAGCGAACGCACCTTACCGGAAGGCCCGTCCGCGGATCAGGATAGTACCCCCAAAAAACGTCGCAACAACACTTCCCGCAAAGACTCCCGGCGTATCCGCTAGACTCGGAACCCACCTCATGAATCGGGTTTTCACCGTGCTTGCGACCGTGCTTTTCGCGGGCTGCGCCGCCGTCCCCGATGTCGCGCCGCCGCTCGACGCGGGAACGCCTCCGCTTCCGATCGTCGCGACGCGCGTCGCGGCACTCGAAGACGGCGAAGTATCGACGTACGCGGCCTATGTCGGCCCACTTCGCGTCGCGCAGCTCGAGTACACGTCGCGGAGGCTCGACGTCCACGGACGCCCGATGCTCGTCGTCGACGGCGTCACGCGCATGTCCGGGATCGCCGGCATCGTGGCCCGGGCGGGCGGCACCCTGCGTACCGTCGTCGACCCGACCGACTTCCTCCCGACGACCTCCATGTGGACCACGGCGACGGCGGATCCGAAGTCGCGTGCGGTCGCGTTCGACCGTCGCCGCGCCGTCGCCGCCGCTTGGACGCGCGACTGGATCGCGACGGCGCGCATCCCCGGTGAACGCCTGCTCGATCCCCTCTCCGGCGTGTGGGTCGTTCGGGTGCTTGCGCCTCCTTCCGACGGCGCCGAACACCGGGCCCTCGTCGTCGAAGGAACCGCGGTCCACCTCCTCACCTACCGTAGGGTCGCCCTCCCCGACGCCCCGGACACCGATCCCGTCGAACGATGGACGATCCGCAGCGACGACGTCGACCCCGAAACGGGTCGCCTGCGCGGATCTCCCCCGAAAACCCTCGTCACCGTCGATGTGGAGCCCGTCCCTCCCCACCGCATCCTGCGCCTCGAGGGCCGCATGGCTTTCGGCGCCGTGCGGGTCCAACTCGAAACGGCAGCGGACGTTCGGCCTTCTCGGTAGCATTCCGCCCATGGAACGCGACCACATGCCCGCTGATGTCCTGTTCGTCGGTGCGGGCCCGGCGAACCTCACCGCCGCCTACACCCTCGCCAAGCGTCTGAAGGACGCGGGCCGCGAGGGCGAGTTCACCATCATGGTGATCGAAAAGGGCAAGAGCGTCGGCGACCACATCCTCTCGGGGGCCGTCATGGACCCGCGCGGCATGGACGAAGCGTGGGGCAAGGACTGGCGCGCCCGCGGGTGCCCGGTCGAAGCGGACGTCGTCGAAGAGAAGGTGTTCAACTTCACCGCGTCGGACGCGAAGCCGTTGCCGTTCATTCCTCCGACTCTCGACAATCACGGCAACGTGATCGTCGCCCTGTCGAAGGTCGTGGGCTGGATGAAGACGGAAGTCGAACAACTCGGCGTCATGGTCGCCGAAGGTCAACCCGCCGCCGAACCCGTCATCCACGGAGCCGTCGTCACCGGCGTGCATCTCGTCGACACGGGCCGCAATCCCGACGGCACGGAAGGCGACGGATTCGCTCCGGGTGCGGCGATCGACGCGAAGGTGACCGTCTTCGGCGAAGGAAGCCGCGGTTCCTGCACCAAAATCCTCGTCGACCGCCTCGGGCTCTCCGGCCCGAACCCGCAGGTCTACGGGACCGGCGTCAAGGAACTTTGGGAGATCCCGAAGGGGCGCATCAAGAAGGGCACCGTGTGGCATTCGGCGGGCTGGCCCCTTCCCGATTCGATCTACGGTGGTTCGTGGTGCTACGCCCAGTCGGACACGTGCGTCTCCATCGGATTCGTGACGGCTCTCGACGGCGGCGATCCCGAGACCGACCCGTACGAAATGATGCAGCGCTGGAAGCGCCATCCGTTGATCTCCGGATTGATCGAAGGCGGCACTCTCGTCAAAGGTGGAACGAAGACGATCCCCGAAGGCGGTTGGTGGTCGCGCCCGCAGTCCCACGGAGAGGGGTTCCTCATCCTCGGAGATTCGGGATCGCTCACGAACATCGCCCGACTGAAGGGCATTCACACCGCGGTCAAGTCCGGTCAACTCGCCGGCGACGTGCTCGCCGACGGACTGCTCAAGGGCGACCTGTCCGGCAAGGTCCTCGCGAACTATGAGAAGAAACTCCGCGCCTCCTTCATCTACGAGGAACTTTGGCAGGCTCGCAACTGGCGCCAAGCGTTCACCAAGGGATTCACCCTCGGTTCGATCCACGCGGGCGCGATGTGGGTGCTCGGCGGCAAGATCTTCACGGATCGCCTCCCGATCCACGGCGACGCCGCGTCGATGAAGAAAAAGGCGGGCGACGATCATCACGCGCACCACGCCCAAAAGCCCGACGGCAAGACGACGTTCGACAAATTGACGGGCGTCTATCAGGCGGGTTCGGTACACGACGAGCACCAACCGTCGCATTTGAAGATCGCCGACACGTCGCTGTGTGCGGGCAAGTGCGCGTCCGAATACGGCAATCCCTGCGAACGCTTCTGCCCCGCGTCGGTCTACGAAATGGTCGATGTCCCGGGCGGCGGCCGAAAGATGCAGATCAACTTTTCGAACTGCGTCCACTGCAAGACCTGCGACATCCTCGATCCGTATCAGGTCATCACGTGGACCGTGCCGCAGGACGCGGGCGGGCCGAAATACTTGGGTCTCTGACGCGCGGTCGAGCCCGCGTCAGCCGATCACGTCGCGGAGGGCCGCGTCGAGGCGTTCGAGATCCGCGTCGGTGGTGAACCACCCCGGCGCGAATCGCACCGCCCCGCCCGCCGCCGCGGTTTCGAATCGTCGGTGCGCGAGCGGCGCGCAGTGAAAGCCGCCGCGCACCTTGACGTCGTGGCGCCGATCCAAGGCGACGGCGACTTCGAGCGGATCGCGGCCCGGGAACACCGCCGCGTGAATCGGAATACGCGATGCGGATGACGCGGGGCCCGGGACCACGGCCCCTGGAATTCCGGCGAGCACGGCGAAGAGGCGTTCGGACAGTTCGCGATGACGCGCGAACACGTGGTCCGCTCCCGTGCGCTCGAACCAACGCACCGCGGCGAGAAGTCCGGCGAGCCCCGGGCCGTTGTGCGCGCCCGGCTCGAAACGGTCGGGCAACTCTTCGGGCTGATACGGCTGATCCGAACGACTTCCGGTTCCCCCTTCCCGCAACGGTCGGAGATCGACACCGTCACGGATCCAAAGCACTCCCGTACCCTGCGGTCCCATCAACGCCTTGTGACCGGGGAACGCGAGGAGGTCGACCGCGCACGCTTCGACGTCCACGGGGATCCGGCCGACGGATTGCGCCGCGTCGAGGAGGAACGCGATGCCCCGCGCCCGCGCGGCCCGACCGACGGCTTCGGCGGGGGCGATCGCTCCCGTCACGTTCGACGCGTGCGACATGACGACGAGACGCGTGTCCGCGCGAAAGGCGGCGACGACGTCGTCCGCGTGAATCATGCCGTCGTCGCGCGGCGGAACGCAGGTCGTCGTCACGACGCCGTCGCCTTCGAGCCGATGCAA
>CAIWVZ010000413.1 GCA_903916245.1 uncultured Planctomycetota bacterium
CGCGGGCAAGTCCACGATGATGAACGCCCTCACGGGGGCGGACGTATTCGTCGCCGATCGTCTGTTCGCGACGCTCGATACGCGTACCCGTCGGTTGGAACTGGAAGACGGATCGTCGGTCCTTCTTTCCGACACCGTCGGTTTCATCGACAAACTGCCCCACCATTTGGTTGCGTCGTTCCATGCGACGCTCGCCGAAGTTACCGGTGCGGATCTGCTCCTTCACGTCGTCGACGCGAGTGACGACGCGGCCGTGTCGAAGATCGGTTGCGTGCGTGACGTGTTGGGAAAGATCGGCGCCGGTTCGATCCCGGAGCTCGTTCTGCTCAACAAGGCGGATCGCGTCACGGACCTTGCGCGGCTTTCCGCGTTGCGGGCCTCACTCGGCGAGCATCTCGTCGTGAGCGCGCTCACGGGGGAAGGACTCCCGGCGCTGAAGGCGCGCGTGCGCGACGCCGCGTCCGAATTCGAGGACGTGGTGACGCTCGAAATGCCCGCCGGCGACGGTGCGCTGCTCGCGCGTCTCGAGCGCAGCGCGGTGGTTCACGATCGCAGCTACGAAGATGAACGCGTCGTGATTCGCGCGAGTTTGCCGCGCATCCATCGCCACCATTTCGAAGCGTGGATCACGTCGCCGAAGCCGCGCCGCCGGCGGCGACCGCCGACCGATCACCAATAACGGTGCTTCTGCGCGGTCGGGAATCGCTCGACCAGGTAATCGGAGACGCGGTTTTCGTCGGGGAACAGGAAGGACATGAGTAGCCACTGCTCCAAGTCCTTCGCGAGTTCCATCGCGTCCTGATGGCGATCCTTCGGGTCGAGAGCCGTGGCCTTGCGCACGATATTCGCGAGTTGTTCGGGAACGTAGGGCCGATGACCACGGGGATCGAGGTCGTGCGGCTTCTCCGATTCGAGCGCCGATTTCAACGCCCGGGTGCTCTCGACGTCGTGCGCGAGATGTCCCGTGATGGCTTCGAAAAGGACGAGACCGAGCGAATAGATGTCGGAACGCGGGTCGGTTCCTTGGCGGTGGACCGCCTCGGGGGCCATGTACGGGTACTTACCCCACGCGACCGACTTCTCGTCGTCCACCGACGACGTTCGCGCCTTCGCGACTCCGAAATCGGAGAGTTTCGGGATGCCGCGGTAGGTCACCAGGATGTTCGTCGGACAGATGTCGCGGTGCACGATACCGAGATGCCGTCCTTCGCGATCATGTTTCTTGTGTGCGTAGGCGAGTCCGTAGCACGTCCGGGCGACCACGAAGGCGATCACGTCGAGCGGTACTTCCTCGCCGAGCTCCTTCGCGCGTTCGACGATCTGCAAAAGCGTCACGCCGAAGACGTGTTCCATCACGATGAACACTTCGCGGCGGGTGCGGGCGAGTTGGAACACTTGGATGATGTTCGGGTGCACGAGGTTCGCGACGAGACGGGCTTCGTCGAGGAACATCTCCATCGTTCGCGGATCGCCGAGTCTCGATCGGAGAATCGTCTTGATGGCGACGAGTTTCGAGAAACTGGCCGCACCGCGTTTTTCGGCCAACCACACCTGTCCCATTCCTCCCGCGCCGAGGATGCGGATGAAACGGTATTCGCCTTCGAGGCGGATGATGCGTCCCGCGCCGGTCTTGAACCGGCCGATCAGGCCGTCGATGTAGGAGCGTAGTCCCATGGAACAGCGGAGACCTTAACGCTCCCGCGCCTTCCGTGCCGCGAACGCCTGTTTCACGATCTCGTAGGCCGGCTTCTTCCAGATGCTGTAGGAGTGTTCGTCGGTCTTCGTGTCGGTGCGGAACCAGTTCCACGTGAAGTCCCCGCGGAATTCCGGGGGAGCGTCCTTCCACGCCGTGAAGTAGGCGCGGAAACACGCCGCTTGTTCGGCGGGGTCGGGCTTGTCTTCGGCGAGGAAGTAGTTCCAAGGGGAGTGGTTGCAGCCGTCCTGACTCGGGTAGCCGACTTCGGTGAAGAAGAACGGCTTGCCGACGTCACGCTTGATGAATTCGACCAATCGATCGCGGATGGGAATCCACCCGTCGAGAAGTTGCGCGTCGGTCGGTTCGGTGATCTTGTCTTCGGGCGCCGTCAGCGAGTGGTACGCCGTCATGCCCACGAGGTCGATATCGTTCCACCACTTGATTTCCTTCAAGTGATCCCAGTTGGCCGAATAGGTGAGCGCCCCCGCGAATCGGGAGCGGATGTTCGCGATCACCGCGCGCCACGATCCCGTGTGGCGCTCCATCGTCGTGAATTCCGATCCGACGGACAAAAGCGCCGCACCGTGCTCGCGCGACACGTCCGCCCAACGGCCCATGTAGCGCCCGTAGTTTCGGAACCAGAGCCACACCGGATCGGGTTGGATGTTGCCGCGCCAGTATTCGTAGGTTCCGGTGCGCAGAAGGACCAAGGGGAGGAAGGCGATTCCCAGTTTCCGTTCGCGTGCTTGACGGCAGACGCGGTCGATCGCCTTGAAACTCGCGGTGCGTCCCGCGACGGGGCCCATGTCGGGGGACTGGTAGTTCTCCATGAGCCACGGCACCGACACGAGAATGTGGGAGGCCCCGATCTCGGAGATCTCCTTCACGAACGTGCCGTAGTCGAAGCCGTCGTCCTGCGAATAGAGACCGAGCGCGACTCCGCGGAAGTGTTTCGGCAGCGGCGGGACCGGCGGGGGGACCCGCGCCCAAACACCGACGGCACCCGCTTGGGCTTTCTTCTGCGCCGACTTGAGATCGTCCTCGTGGCGGCGCGCCGATTCCTCGAGGCAGAGGCGCACCATCCCTTCCGAAAGCAGGGCCGTCGACAGGAGCGATCCGTCGTCGAAGACGACGTGCCCGAGGAAGGCTCCGTCGGGTAGGCGACGCGCGCCTTCGAATTCGATCGTGACGTTCTTTCCCTTCGCGAGGGCTTCGGCGCGATCGCGGGCCGCCTCTCCGAGGTAGGAGAGGATCGTCCCGTCCGAGACGACGTCCGGCGCTTGGATGCCCTCGAGGACGATCGTCAATCCGCAGGTGGTGACGAGACGTTCGCCGGATTCCGCCTTGGCGATGGACGTGGCGACCGTCACCCCTTTCCACTCGGCCGCCGGAATCGTCGCCGGGTCCTTCGCGGTCTTCGGTTGCCCGCGGCCGTCGAGCCATCGGAATTCCTGAGCCGTCGCGAGGATCGTGAGGAGGGCCGCCGCACCGAGAACGCGCATCATGATGCCGACTATCTACGGCTCCGCGCGGTGCGCGTCAACGCGGCTTGTCCGTCCGTTGACGCGTCCCTAGCATGACTCCGTGGCGCCGAGCCGATCCGAGACCCTTCGCGACCTCTTCAGGCCGCTCCCGTGGGCCCTGCCCGCGGCGCTCCTCGTCACCGCCTCCGGCCTCGCGTCGGCGGGGGTGCCCGCTCTCGCGGCCGTCCTGCTCGTCACCGGTTGGGCCTCCGTCGTCGCCGCCTTCGCCCGTCGCCTCGGCGCCTCGCCGGCGGCCTGCGTCGTCGCCGCGATCCTCGCACTGGCGCACCCCGCACTTCACCTCGCGCTCGCTTCGGGGACGTTGGGCCGCGCCGTCGTTCCGGCCCTCGCGGTCGGACTCGCGGGCGTGGTGCGTCTCGGACCGAAGGACGCCGAAGGCCTTCCGGGGCTCGGAAAACGCGAGTGGGCGGCGATGTTCCTCTGCGCGGTTGCGGCCGCCATCGACGTGGCCGCCGCCTTCAGTCCCGTCATCCTGTGGATCTTCGACCTCGCCTACGACCCCGGATCGTTCCGCACCGTCGCCGCGCGTTGGAAGCGGATCGGTTGGGGGTATGCGGCGGTGACGTTGCCCGCGTGGTGGGCGGTTTCCGGTGCGGCCCCGATGTTCGGCCCCGGCGGGTTCAAGGGTGCAGCCTGTGTTTCGCTGCTCATCCCACCTCGCGAGGGGACGATTACCGCCGTTTCGATCCTGCTTCCGATCGCCGCCTTGGCGACGTCGGCATTCATTCGCCAACGGCACCAACGCCCGCGGCCGTTCGGCATCGCCGTCGGCGCGGCGTTCGCCACGGTGCTGCTCGGCGTTCTTCCCGGCGCCGTGATGGACGGGACGACACCTCCCGTCTTGGCGTCGCTCGGAGCGGTGTGGGGAATGGCGGCCGGTTTTGCCTGCATCCGCGATCGCGTGCTCGCCTCCGACCTCGTCCGCCCGACCCCGATGGAGCCGCTTCCTGCGGTCCCGGGACTTCGAGACGTCGTCGCGGCGGCACGCGGTGCGCCCGAGGCCTCGGCACCCGCGAAGGTTCCCGTCGTGGTGTCGCCCGTCGGTGCGGCTACCGCCGTCGAGACCGCCGTCGCCGCCGCCGTGGCGGGTGTCGTTTCGGAGTTGCGTGCGGTGCGTCCTCCCGGGAGCGACGACGACCCCGCGTTGATGTGGGAACGGCTGACGGGTCATGCGGACGGCCCCCGTGCCGCCCCGCTCCCGGACTTCGCTTCCGGTGACCCGATGGCGGATCTCGGCCCCGGTACCGCCCCCGTCGCCGTCGTCGGTCCGGGCACCCCCGCGCTCGTTGCCGCGATCGTCGGATCCGGGCATCCCGTCGTGATGGTCGCTCGCGGTCGCATACGGGCGTCGCACGCGTCGCGCGACTTCCCGGAAGCCTGCGGCGTCTCCGTGGTGCGGCACGACGCCGCGGCGACCCTGCCGTTCCATGACGGCGCGCTTGCCGGCGTCGTCGCCCTGCTCGACCTCGACGGTCGCAGCCCCACGAACGTGTTGGCCATGCTGACCGCTTGGCGGAGCGCCGTCGCGGCGGGAGGTCGGTTGCACGTCGTCTTCACGGATGCCGCATGTCCCGAAAACGTCGCCGCGCTGCGCGGCGGTCGCATCGTCGTCCAATCCGAAGACGTCCTTCGCGCCTGCGCCGCCGCGGCGGGGTGGAGCCCGACGGGACGCGACGACCTCGGGAACGGGCGTGTCGCCCTGCGATTCGGAGCCACCGCATGACGCGTCCCGAAAAAGACGGCCAACCGGCGTCGAAGGAACAACTTCACGACGCGTTCGGCGTGCTCACGGATTGGCTCGCCGCGGTGCGGACGCACCTGCATTGGTGGGACGCCGAAAGTGTCCGGAAGCGTGCGGCACTCCAGGCGAACGTCGCCGACGTCGTGATGGTGGGCGTCGCGGTCTTGCTCGCGGTGGGACTCGTCGTCGCCGCGTGGGCGGGCGTTTACACGCGCTGAAGGGGGTTCGGGGCGTGTCGGCCCACGCCGCCGTCAGGCGTCGAGGCGGGCGCGGAAGGCGTCGAGGCGGATGCGCGACAGCGGGACTCGGATGCGCACGTCGTCGCGCACGCGATCACCGCACGTCGGCGAAAACTGCGACCCGCGGGCCACGCGGATTCCACGCGACGCGAAGTCGTCGGCGAGGCGGACACCGGGTTTTCCGAACATGACGTTCGGCGCATCGGGATGCGTCGGCCTCACGACGAATCCGCGCGCGAGGAGCATGGCGACCACTTCCGCCTTGGCGACCCGGATCGCCGCGCGCAGCGGCACCACCAAATCGAGGCCGTGCGAAACGATTTCCATTCCGCAGCGCATGGCGGTTTGCGAAGGAGCGTAGGGCGTTCTGATTTGATTCAATGTCGGAGATATCCATGATCCCGACACCGCGAACGCGAATCGAAGTCCTCTCAGGTCGTACGCCTTCGACAGGGATCGAAGAACGACGAGGTTCGGATTCGAGGCGACCTCCGGAACGAGCGTGACGGTCGGCCCGAGGAAGTTCGCGTAGGCTTCGTCCGCGACGACGGCGACGCCGCGCTCCCGTGCATGGGCGACCATCGCGAGGAAGCGATCGCGGTCCGGATAGCCGCCCGTCGCGTTGTACGGCGTGTCGGCGTACACCACCGTGATCGACGGGTCCGTGGCGAGGGCATGGTCGACGGCGTCGTACGGGAATCCGAGCGCGTCGTCGAGCACCGCGCGGAATCGTCCACCCGCGGCTTCCCACCAAGCGGCAAACTCCGGATAGACCGGGCCCGCGCCGAGCAGCGTGCCCTTGCGGAAGACCATGCCGCAAAGGTCCTTCCACATCTCGTAGGTGCCGTCGGCGAACGTGACGGATTCGGGCGACGCCCCCGCCGCACCGAACGCGCGGAGGACTTCCGCCGCGGCGGTCGCTCGCCACCACGGGTCCATCACCGGGTAGGGGAGCACCTCGGCGGGATCGTGGCCCCACGCGGCGAAGAGCGGCTTCAGCCGATCGGCGGTCTTCACCATCCCGCGTTCGTCCGCGATCGACATGAGGTCCACGACGGCCGCCGCCGGCGGGAGGTTCTCGTGCGCCGCTTCGACGAGGTAGTCCGGATGGACGTACCGCGACGCCGAAGGGGAGAGGGCGTGGAACGGGAGGGTCATGGGGCCACCCCATTCTGCGACACCCGGCCCGCGGCCGCACGCCCTCGGGCTTCGTCGAGTCCGCGGAGGACGACCCATCCCGCCACGAAGAAGACCAGAGTTATTCCCATCGCGTCGCGCACCGGTAGCCAGCGGGTCAGTACCGCGAACAGGGCGGCCGACACGAACGCCGCGGCTTTCGTCGAAAGCCCCCACAGTCCGAACCACTCCGCTTCGCGCCCCGGCGGGGCGAGGAGCGCCACCATCGCGCGCCCCGCCGATTGGCTCGACCCCATGGCGGCTCCGGCGAGCAGCGCACCGACCCAGAAGACGCCCCGACGCGCGGCCGCCGTCGGATCGGCTCCGACCAAACTTTCGGGAAGCGAACGGCCGAGCGACTCCATCAGGGCGGTCCCCGACGCGAGCGACAGCACGGTCGCGACGATCCACAGCACCGTGGTGGCGAGAAGGGCCCATCGGGAACCGCGGCGATCCTGCCAACGCCCGAACAGTACCGCTCCGAGGGCCGCGGCGAGCTGGATCACGATGAACATGAGGATCGTCTCGCTCTCCGGAAGCCCGAGGGCTTCGGTCGCGAAGATCGCCGAGAACCCGATCACCAGAGAAACGCCCCCCTGCACGAGGAAAAGCGCCGAGAGAAGCCGTCCGAGATCGGGATAGCGCGCGCGTTCCGCCCAGGTGGTCCGCAATACGGCGAACGCATCGGCGACCGTGGGCAGAGTCCCCGACGCGACTTTGCCGCGGTCCTTCAGCCACACGACGGTCGGAAGACCCGCGACGAAGAAGAAGATCGCCGTCGCGAGCGGGACGCGGTCGCCCTCCCCGTGCTCGACGAGGACGAGCGCGAGCACGAGGGACAAGAGGCCTCCGAAGTACCCGGTGGCCCAACCTCGCGCGGAAAGGCGCCCGATCTCTTCGGGCGGCGCGAGTTCGGGGAGGAACGAGGCGATGAGGTTTTCCCCGAGACAGAAGGCGATGTTCGCCGCCGTGACGACGACCAACGCCGCCAAGGCGTCACCCCGACCGAAGAGTCCGAGCATCGCGGTGAGCGCGCAGCACGCCGCCCACGCGGCGATGAGCGGTCGCCTTTTTCCCATTCCCGCGTCGACCCAGCCTCCAAGAATCGGCCCGACGAGGAGGGATACGAGGTTCGCGACCGCGAGCGACAACGCCCACAGCGAATTGCCCTGTTCGGGCGACTCCGCGATGGTGCCGACGAAGACCCGTCCGAACACCACCGTGATGATGACCGTCGTGAACGACGAGTTGGCGAAATCGAACAGACACCACGCCGTCCGTTCGCGGGCACCGGGCGGCGGGTGGCGCGTCATCCTTGCAGGATCTTCGTCCCGACCACGAAGACGGCGAGTCCGCCGAAGCCGAACATGAACATGCGGCCTTCGGTCATCCGCAAATCCATGAAGGCTTCGACGACCGCGAATCCGGTGAGAGTGAGCCCCGCGAGTTGCAGGCCGCGACCGAGGTAGAAGCGCATGGCGGGACTTTAGCACCCGCGGCGAGGGATGTGGTCACCCGGCGAACTGGAGGCGATGGAGGCGCGCGTACATGCCGTCGGCGGCGAG
>CAIWVZ010000414.1 GCA_903916245.1 uncultured Planctomycetota bacterium
AGGGGCCTCACTTCGCGTAGGAGCGGGTGAAGTAGGCGAACAGCAGTTTGCCCGTCTTCTTCGCTTCCTCGCGAGCCTTGTCGTAGTCGGTGAACCAGGTCACGTCCTTCCGGTTGAGGAAGGGCACTTTCAACTTCGCGTCGCGCTTGGCGATGAGGTCGTCCTGCGACGGCGCCGCGCGCTGGGCGGGAGCCGCCGGTGCCTGTGCCGCGATGAACGGCGTCGACACCGCGAGGACGAGCGCCATCAGCGCCCACTTCGTGGATTTCATGAAACTCTCGTTTCTCCGTCCGCACCCGCCGAACCATTCGGAGGGGCGGCCTTCGGAGAAGATCTTATGCTCTTCTCATCGGATCGGGAGCCGCCTTCTCCCGCGGGCCTTCCCGCCCCTCCCCCCTAAAAACAAGGAGCCCGCCGGACTTGCGCCGCGGCGGGCTCCGCCAGTCGTCGACTCCCCTGCCTAGATCGGACCCGACACCGTGCCGAGTCCGGTAAAAAGCCGACGACTTCATCCTTAAAGGCACGTCCGCGACCCGGAACGGCGAAAAAAAACGGCCCCCTCGAAAAAAAGGGGCCGTCGCGCCTCGATGGCGGGATTTTCGGGACTCAGAGCCCGATGCCGTGGTACTCGAAGCCGGCCGCCTCGAGCGTCTTCCGGTCGTAGATATTCCGACCGTCGAAGATCACCGGGGACCGCATGAGCCCCTTCAGGAGGTCGAAGTTCGGGCGTCGGTACTCGTTCCACTCGGTGACGAGGATGAGGGCGTCGGCCCCCTTCGCCGCGTCGTAGTTCTTCCCGAAGTAGGTCACCCGGTCGCCGAGCATGCGCCGCGTGTTTTCCATGGCCTCCGGATCGGTGACGTGAACCGTCGCGCCGGCGGCGAGAAGGTCCTCGACCACGACGAGTGCGGGCGCTTCCCGCATGTCGTCGGTGTTCGGCTTGAACGCCAATCCCCACACGCAGAACACCTTGCCCGCGAGTTGTCCGCCGAAGCGCGCCTTCGCCTTGTCCGCGAGTCGGTGCTTCTGCTCGGCGTTCACCTCTTCGACCGCCTGCATGATCTTGAGGTCGTATCCCACCTCGGACGCCGTCTGCACCAAGGCTTGGACGTCCTTCGGGAAGCACGATCCGCCGTAACCCGGGCCGGGGAAAAGGAACGGGAACCCGATGCGCGAATCGGTGCCGATCCCCTTACGGACGTGGTCGACGTTCGCACCGAGAAGTTCACAAAGCCGCGCCATCTCATTCATGAACGAGATGCGGGTCGCCAGCATGCAGTTCGCGGCGTACTTCGTGAGTTCCGCGCTCCGCACGTCCATGTGAAGGATCGGCTTGTTGGTTCGAACGAAGGGCGCGTAGAGATCGCTCATGACCGCGCGTGCACGTTCGGAGTCGGCGCCGATGACGACGCGATCGGGCTTCATGAAATCGTCGATCGCCGCGCCTTCCTTCAAGAACTCCGGGTTCGAAACGACGTCGAAGGGATGCTTGCCCGCGGAGGAAGCGGCGATGATCGCGCGGACGCGGTCCGCGGTGCCCACCGGAACGGTGGACTTGTCGACGATCACCTTGTAGCCGTCGAGATTTTCACCAACGGTGCGCGCCACCGCGTCGACGTACTTGAGATCGGCCTTGCCGTCCTTGTCCGGCGGCGTGCCGACGGCGACGAAGATCACCGTCGCCTTGCGGATGGCGGCCGCCGCGTCCGTCGTGAAGGACAACCGCTCTTCGGCGACGTTGCGCTTGACGAGCTCCTCGAGGCCGGGCTCGTAGATCGGAATCTTTCCCTGGCGGAGGTTTTCGACGCGCGACGCATCGACGTCGACGAGCGTCACGTCGTTGCCTGAATCCGCGAAACACGTACCTGCCACGAGCCCTACGTAGCCCGCGCCGAACACGGCGATATTCATCGAAGTCTCCGCATCACGACCAGTCGAGCCACACGGCCGCCACGAGGAAGAGTATCCCCACGGTGAATGCGCCCGCGAGGATCAGAATGATCGCGCGACCTACGCCTTCGCCGTCGTCCCTCTCCATCGGCGAATCGCCGGATTCCCGTTGAGCGGAATCCGGCGACGGCGGGTCTGTTTTCACGCGGGCAGCCAGAGATGCGCGGAGTCGGGCATCAGGCCGAGCAGGAGAAACGTCGCGAAGAGAAGCGGCGCGCAGGCGACCCACACGAGGGTGCGGCGCTCGAAGCGAAGGTGCATGAAGATGGCCGCGACGAGGAACGCCTTGACCAAAGTCATGATGATCAACACCGCCACCATTCCGAGGTGCGACTTGTCCTTCAGCATCTCGACCGCGAGAACTTCGAGGACCGTCAACACGGTCAGGCCGACCGCGACGGAGATGTAGGTACCGCGGTGCGAGCCTTCGTGCGCGTGGGCGTCGTGACCGTCCTGCGCGGCCGCCGGAGCCGCGGCGGGAGCGCCGCCGAGCGCGTACTTGGCGCAAACGCCGAGGCAGATGAGGGCGAAGAGATAAACGATAAACATAGGGATCTCCGCGTCAGTTGCCCGTGAGCCAAGAAGCGACTTCCACCTTGCCCGGAGCCGGCGGAATCAGGTAGACGAACGTGAAGAGGAGAATCCACACGAGATCTACGAAGTGCCAGTAAAGGCCAAGGATCTCGATGTGCGATGCGTTGTGCTTGCCGTACTTGCCCTTCAGGCAGCCAATCCACACGCAAATCATGTAGATCACACCCGCGAGTACGTGGAGCCCGTGGAAGGCGGTCAGCGAAAAGAACGTTGACCAAAAGTTGTGGAGACCGGGCGTGGTTCCGTTGTGGATGAGGTGGGAGTACTCGTAGTACTGGCCGCCGAGGAAGAACAATCCACCAAAGATCGTGACGCCGAGCCAGAAGGTCAGCTGCCCCTTCTTGTCGCGTTGAGCCGCATCGAGGGCGAGCACCATCGACACGGACGACAGAATGAGCACGAAGGTCATCCACGCCGTGAACACGATGCCGAGGCTGGCGTTCGGATCCGGCCAAACGGGTGCGAGCACGCGGAGGGCGGTGTAGGCCGCGAAGAGCCCGACGAACCCCATGCAGTCCTGGCAGAGGAAGAGCCACATGGCGAACTTGCCGTTGGTCACCCCGAATGGGGTCTTCTCGACGGGCACCACCGGGTCGTGGTGGTGATCGTCGTGGTGGGAGGCTGCGGTCGCGCTCACACGATGCTCCTGACCCCGAAAAGGGGCCGGGGATTGTGCCACGTCCCCCTCTTGGTTCCAACCCTCACGCGCCGCTTGGGGTTGCGTGCGTCGGCAGGGCTTCGTCGCCCCCCCGCCCCCCTCTCCGCGACAACGCGAGCGTGTGGGCGTCGGCACAGGTCCTGCTAACATCACGTCGTGAAGGGCCGACTCCCCCACTTTGCCTTGGTGCTCCTCGCGTGCCTCCTCGCGGCACCGGCCGCCTACGGCTGACCCAACTGCCGCGACGCCGTCAGTTCGACGGAGACTTCCGCTTGGTTTTGGAGCATCGTGGGCATGATCGCGACCCCGTTCCTACTGATCGGGGGCATCCTCTTTTCACTCTGGCGCGCGTCGAAGTCTCCCCCGCAGTAGTACCGCCATTTCGGTTCACTGTGCGCTAGGAGGTGCAGCGCCAAACAGCGCCTTCAACCGGGTCGGGTCTACCTCTTCCCGGCGGCCGACGCACCTGCACCCCAAACCGGCCACGACGCGGGGTGACACTATTCAGATTTTTCGAATAAGCATGAATCGTGCCGATGCCCTCCGCGAGCAATAACACACCTAGCCCCGGTACCGATACACGACGAGACTATTTTGCCCCACT
>CAIWVZ010000415.1 GCA_903916245.1 uncultured Planctomycetota bacterium
ACGTGGAAGTCGGGAGCATCCGCGGTGATGTCCGCGAGCGATTGTCGACCGGCCGCTGCGATCCCTTGGTCGCCGAATGCGGTGAACATGAAGGGCGTCGGTACGGACGGCGCGGTGCGTGTCGCGAAGATCTGCGACCATGCACCGGGGCGGCCGACGCGGTAGTGGATCGTCGACGCCGGTTTCAGTCCGTCGAGTTTCGCCGCGTAGGTCACGCCCGTCGCCGATGCGTAGACGATGCGCGAAGCATCGACACGAGAGCCGAGCTTCGGCGTCGGCCCGTATTCGACGACCGCGTCGCGCGTTTCACGCTGGACTTGCCACGTCACGGTCATGCTCGTCGACGCAGGGGAACCGTAGGCGACGTGCACCTGCCACGGCGTGTCGGGCTTGGCGCGCGTATCCGGACGTATGTCGGGCAACGGCGCGGTGCCCTGCGACGACACGACGCCGACGAGGCACGCAACCATCCAACAAAGCAACGGAAGACACGGACGACCCATCACGGGAAGTGTAAGTTATCGGCTCGATGTTCACCCGCCATCCCGAACACCTCGCCGCATGGAAATCCGCTCACCGGGCCGGCACGGGCGACCCGGCGTCGCACGGGCTCGGTTGGGTGCTCGGACTCTCCGTGGTCACGATGGCCGTGGAACTTGCGGCGGGATGGTGGACGGGCTCGCTGGCGCTCCTCGCCGACGGTTGGCATATGGGGTCGCACGTGGTGGCACTGGGATTGGCCTATGCGATCCACCGTGCCGCCGGGTCGCCACGCGTCGTCGAGCGATTGACGCACGGGCCGGGCAAACTTCGGGCACTCGGCGGCTATTCCTCGGCCATCCTGCTCGGCGGGACGTCCCTGTGGATGACGTGGAGCAGCGTGCTGCGCCTCCTCGAACCGCGCGCGATCGACACCGGTCCGGCTCTCGTCGTCGCGTCGGCGGGACTTGGAGTCAACCTTCTTTCGGCATGGCTCCTTCACCACGACCATGACCATTCCCACCACGCTCACGACCCGAATCATGCCGCGGCCTTCGCCCACGTCATGGCGGACGCGCTGACATCGGTGCTCGCCTTGGTCGCACTCGCGGCCTCGCGCTGGTGGGGGTGGCATGCGGCGGACCCGGTGATGGGCCTCGTCGGCGCCCTCGTCGTCCTCGTTTGGGCGTGGAAGTTGGTCGTCGCGACGGCGCCCCTTCTCCTCGACGTGACGCCCGCCAACATGGAATCCGAAATGCGGCGGGTTCTTACCGAATCTCTCGACGGCGAAGTCGTCGATCTCCATGTGTGGTCGATCGCTCCCGGCTGCTGGTACGCCTCCGTCGTTTGGATCGCCCACTCGCCGACGACGGCCGACGCCGTCCGACGCGTGCTCGAACCGTTCGGTCTTTCCCACGTCACGGTCGAGATCACGACATGCTCCGCGCCACACTCCTGATCGCCGTCGTTTTCGGCGTCGCGAGCTGCGGCGGCGGCGACCCGTCGCCGCCCAAAGCGGAAGCCCCGATCGCCCGACCGGAACCTCCGGCGTTTACGCCGGGGACCTCGATCGTGGTCAACGATCGCCGGGTCGACATCGGGCATCCGGTGGTCCTTTGGAGCGACCCCGTCTTGTTGCGCGACGGTAAGCGCCCCTTCAACGCCTACGAGAAAGTCTGCCGCGATCGGGATTCGGACTATCCGATGGAAGTGGCGTCACGTCCGTCGAAAACCCCCGACGATCTTCTGCGGTACGGCGCCCGCGAACCGAATCGGCTGTCCCGCGCCGCGGCGCTCAAGGTACGCACCTCGGGTTGGAGCGACGCCCTCCTCCGCGATCAGATCACGCAGTTCGTCCTTCACTACGACGCGGTCGGTTCCTCGACGCGCTGCTTCCGCGCCCTGCACGACAACCGCGGACTCTCCGTTCATTTCATGATCGACTTGGACGGCACGATCTACCAGACGCTCGACGTCCGCGAGCGCGCCTTCCACGCGGGCGACGCGAACGATCATTCCATCGGGGTGGAGATCGCTTCGGTCGGCGCCTACTCGACACCGAAGTTCCTCGAGCCGTACTACGTCGCGGAGCCGGACGGCGTGCGACACGCCTTCCCGCCGCATGTCGATTTCGGGAAGCTCCAACGCCGCGACGTGGTGCCGAAACCGGCGCGACCGAACCTCGTCTCCGGGAAGATTCACGGCCGGACGTGGGTCCAATACGATTTCACCCCCGAGCAGTACACCGCCCTCTTCCATCTCGGCGGCGCCCTCTGCGGCGCCTTCCCGAAGATCCGCGTCCGCGTCCCCCGCGATCCGCGGGGGGCGCGTGCTTCCCGACGCCCTCTCGGAGACCGAACGCAACCGTTTCGAGGGCATCGTCGGACACTGGCATCTCACCAAGACGAAGTACGACCCGGGTCCCGCCTTCGACTGGGATACCACCCTCGACGGCATTCGTACCTACATGAACCGTCGCAAGCCCCGCTAGACTGAGGACATCATGCGCGCTCTCCTCGCGGTCTTGCTCCTCGTCGTCGCTTCGGGTTGTGCCACCGTGGATCGGAACGACCCGTACGCGACTTGGCGCGACGCCACGCCGATCGATGCCGCGATGGACGGCGTCAAGGAAGACGTTGAAATCGCCTACGTGTGCTTCGACCGCGAAGGCGCGACGCTCGACGCGCGCAACGCGAACGTCGTCATGCATGCGGCCAGTCTCATGAAGGTCGCCGTGATGATCGAGGTCTTCCGGCGCGTCGACGCGGGGACGTTCTCACTGGACGATGAAATGCCCGTCGTCAACCGTTTCGCGAGCGTGGTGGACGGGTCGCCCTACTCCGTCGGCGCGGACGACGACGCCGATCCGTGGGTCCACGCGCGTGTCGGCAAAACCGCGAAGGTCGACGACTTGGTCGAACGCATGATCGTGCGATCGAGCAACCTCGCGACCAACGTCCTGATCGAAGCCGTCGGCGCGGCGAACGTCGCCGCCACCGCACGGTCGTTGGGCATGGAATCCTCGTCGTTCCGACGCGGCGTCGAAGACGGCAAAGCCTTCCGCGCGGGGATCAACAACACGACGACCGCGGGAGATATGGCCCGTCTTCTGTTCGCGATCTACACGCACCGCGCCGCATCGCGTATGGCGTGCGACCGCATGATGGGTATTCTCGGACGGCAGGAATTCCGCGACGGCATTCCGCGAGGGTCGCCGGCCGGCGCCCTCGTCGCCAACAAGACGGGCTCGATCACGAAGCACGCACATGACGCGGCGATCGTTTTTCCGTCGAACGCGTCGCCCTACATCCTCGTCGTCATGACGCGCGGATTTACCTCCGCCTCCGACGCGGAGGCGGCGATCGCGCGCCTCGCCGCCGCCATCTCCGGCGCGTGGGGTTATCCGCCGAAGCCGTGACGGAACGCGACGCCTACTGCGTCACGTGAACGACGGGGAGCGACGTGTTCACGGGGAGGAAGACGAACGGATCCATGTCGAGAGAGACGGCGTAGACGGGCAAATTGGGCGGGATGCCCGACGACACGAGAAACGACGCGGCACCGAACGCGTCGAGGGTCATCGCGAACGGCGGAACCGGAGTCTGGAGTTCGAGAATCAGTTCGGGGAACGGGATGTCGATGCCGAGGAACCAACCGTTGGGAAAGTTCCCCGAAGTCAGCGTGAAGAACGACAGACAACGATTGCCCGGAGTTCCTCCGACCACGTCGACCGACAAGGCGCCCGGCCACGGCGACCCCACTGAAAGTCCGAACGTGCAAGCGGGCCCCGGCACGAACTGAAGGTTGTCGACGAGGAGGCTGCTCGGCGCGAAGTTGTCGTTGCCGTTGGTCACGACGATCGAGAGATAGGCACC
>CAIWVZ010000416.1 GCA_903916245.1 uncultured Planctomycetota bacterium
CCCTCCGCGACGTATCCCGTAGGGCATTTTTCCAAATCGCGGCGTCCGTCGCCGCTTTGCCGCTTCTCGACCGTGCGGCATGGGCGCTTCCCGCCGCCGCACGTCTCGCGGATGACCCCTTCACGCTGGGGGTCGCTTCCGGAGATCCGACGCCCACGGGCGTCGTCCTGTGGACCCGTTTGGCGCCGAAACCTCTGCAACTCGACGGCGGGATGACACCGGAAGCGGTTGAGATCTCGTGGGTCGTGGCCGACGACGAACGATTGTCGAAAATCGTGAAGAAGGGGGTGGTGCGCGCGGGCCCCGACACGGGTCATGCGGTCCACGTCGAAGTCGAAGGACTCGCATCGGACCGTTGGTATTTCTACGGGTTCCGCACCGGCGATCACGCCAGTCCCGTCGGCCGTACGCGAACCATGCCGGCCGACGACGTGATGCCCGCGTCGCTTACGTTGACGTACGCATCGTGCCAGCACTTCGAACAGGGGTATTACAACGCCTACCGCGGGATGGCTGCGGACACCCCGGACATGGTGTTCTTCCTCGGCGACTACATTTACGAGTACGCCGGAGAAAAGAAGAAGGCCGACTCGAAAGACGCGCGCGTCCGCATCCACGAAGGTCCGAAGCTCAAGTCCGTCGCCGACTACCGACGTCGCTACGCGCTGTACCGATCCGACACCGCGTCGACGTCGATGCACGCGGCGTGTCCGTGGTGGGTGACTTGGGACGACCACGAATTTGAAAACAACTACGCGAACCTCGTGTCGTCGTTGAAGGATGTCGACCCGGAGGCGTTCGTCGTGCAGCGTGCCGCCGCCTACCGCGCCTACTACGAACACATGCCGTTGCGCCCGTCGTCGATGCCGAAGGGGCCGGATATGCAGTTGTTCCGCAAGGGGCGATTCGGACGGCTCGTGGACTTCCACGTGCTCGACACGCGGCAGTACCGGACGGATCAGGTGTACGGCGACGGGCAACGTCCCCTCGACGACCACGCGTATTCACCCGAGAACACCATCCTCGGACGCCGACAACGCGAATGGTTGGAAACCGCGCTCGGCGCGTCGAAGGGCACGTGGAACCTGCTCGCTCAGCAGGTGATGATGGGAGCGGTCGGTCGTCGTTCGAAAACCCCCGGGGCCAACACCTATTCGATGGATCAGTGGCCCGGTTACATGGACGAGCGGAACAAACTCCTTCGCTTCCTCGGCGAGAAGAAAGTCCCCAATCCCGTCGTGATCACGGGCGACATCCATTCCAATTGGGTGAACAACCTGCGCGTCGGGGATAGGGAAGGAAAAGGACCGATCGTCGGAACCGAATTCGTCGGCACGTCGATCTCCTCCGGCGGCAACGGCACGGAAGTGCCGAAGACGCTCGGCGATCTCCTTTCGGACAACCCGAGTCTCAAATGGCACAGCGCCGAGCGCGGTTACGTGCGGTGCGTGGTCACACCGAAGTCGTGGCGAACGGATTACGTCGCCGCGCCCGACGTGTTGACTCCGGGAGCGGGTGTCGTGCTGCGAAAGTCGTTCGAAGTTCCGGCCGGAAGGCCGGGCGTCTGATCGTCAGAACGAGACGCCGTGCAACGCGTGCGTCAGTCTGTAGCCCAGCGATGAACTCGGGTCGAGCCACGCCGCTTGGAACGTCAGTGTTTGGCCGATCGGGGGATTCGGCAAGTAGGCGGGAATCGCGATGCCGCCTCCGGCCGCGCCCGTCGTTGGCATTGGAACGCTGACGATGCCCTGAGAGATGCCGTCGATGACGATCGACGTGGCGGAGAGTGAAACTCCGAGAACGTAGTTCTCGACGTAGGTCGGCCACGGATAGACGGCGGCGGGGGGCACGGGAGAAACCACCAACAACGGGTAGGTATTCACGCCGATGCCGCCGATGGTGAAGGTGACCGGCGTGCCCGGTAGGGCTCCGGGAGGGGAAATGGTGAGTTGGCCCGCGTTTGATCCCGCCGCGTAGATCGTCAGGGGAAGCGCGTTCGAAACGGTCGGGTTGGCGGCACCATCGACGACGGAGATGGCGAGGGCCCCGGTTCGGGTGGCACCTGGGCAGGCCGACGTCAACACGGCCGACAGAGCGGACGCGCTTTGGAAGGTCGTCGCAAGCGGTGTGCGATCGGCGAAGACTTGACTCGTCGCCGTGAATCCGCTCCCGTAGACGGTGACCGGGGCGCCCGCCGCACCGGGGATGCCGAGCTGTGCGGGCGCCATCCCGCCGACTTCCGGCGGGATCGAAGCGGCGGCGGTCACCGTGACGGGGAACAAGGGAGAGGTAACTGTCGTCGGAAAGGTCGCGACCCACCGAATGCCGTAAACGCCCGGGGTCGTGAGGAGGCTTGCCGGGACCTGCATCGACACCCACTGGAGCGTCGGCGACACGGTGTAAAGGTAGAGCGTACTGCCGAGCACGGTGACGACGCCGCCGGCTCCCACCCATTCGACACGGTTGGTCGCCGAAAAACTCGACGTGAGAAGTCCGCTTCCGGACATCGTGACCATCGTCGTCGGCGAACCCGCAATGAAACGGGTCGGGGACACGGTGTGGAGCGTGACCTGCGCCATCGCCGCCGATGTGAAAAGCAGCAGAGCGGCGAGCCAAGGAAGTCGGGAAGTGGGCGGCATCGCGAATTTGACGCGTCTCGACGCGACTCTCGAAGATACTGCGGGAATGGAAAAGAGGGAAAGGAAGTCGTGATTCGGGCGGAACTTGCGTCGAATGACGGGATGAAGCGGGCCGCCGGATCGGGGTAAGATGAAGAAAATCGACGGGGAGTCGACGGTCGGGGCCGATGCCGCGGGGTGCGGTGCGTCCGCGTCCCGATTCCCCGGCGTCCGCATCCCGTGACCGCCTCCGAAGACTCCATGCCCCGTCACGATTCCGCGCCCGCGGCATCCGGATCAGCCGCTTCGGACGCGGCTGCGAAGACGGGAAGGAGCGCCCTTCTGCTCACGGGCGCGAAGTTTTGGTTCCTCGTCTCCGGCTTCGTCGTTCAATGGGCGCTGCAGTTCGTGCTTCGCGACGCCACGAACGCGGACGAAGGCAAACGCCTCTACGGCTTGTATTCGACCGCCACCGGCTTCGCGGCCATCTTGAATGCGTTCGTCTATCAGGGCACCACGCAGGCCGTCGCGACGTTCACCGGGCGCGATCCCTCCAACGCGGCGGGAGTCAAGGCATCCGCGTACAAACTACAGGCGCTTCTCGGCGGATCGCTCTTCGGGTTGTGGTGGCTTGCGGCACCGACCCTCGCGACATCCATCTACGACAACCCCGATTTGACCGGACCGTTGCGGTACGGCGCGTTCATCCTGCTCGGATACGCCTTCTACGCGGTCGCGATGGGATCTTTGACCGGAAGGTCTTTGTTCACGCGACAGGCGATCGTGGACGTGACGTTCTCGACGCTCAAGGTGATCGCGATCCCCGGGGCGGCCATGCTGCTCGGTCCGGCGCTGGCGCGTCTGCATGCGGATGCGCTCGCGAGCGGTGCGACGATCCCATCGGCGAGCAGCGTCGGATATGCCGAGGCGGCGGTCGGCGGCTTCGCCACCGCGGGTTGGTTGGTATTGGCGATGGCGCTTCTGATCTCGCCGCGCGCTCCCGTTGCGACGGCGCCCGTGCGCGTCGGAGCGTTGTTCGCCTTCCAGTCGATGACCATGGTCCTTTCCGGCCTTGTCACTTGGGTGACGCAGGCGGATCTCCAGTTGCTCAACGTGCTCGGAACGCTCGATGCCGACGCGATGGCGCGATTGTCGGGCGAGTACCGCGCCGCGCAGTTGTTCGCGACGATCCCTTATCAGGCGGTGTTCGCGATCACCTTCATCCTTTTTCCGCTCGTGTCCGGCCTCAAGGACTCCGACGCCTTGAAAGCCACCATTCGCGGAACGTCGAAGTACGCGTTGCTGATCGCGGCGCCGATCGTCGGTGGGTTCGTCGGTGCCCCTTCGCGTGCCGTCGGTTTGCTCTACGGACCGGAATACGCCGCTCCCGCCGCCGCGCCGCTTCGGTGGCTCGTCGCGGGCTATCTCGCGTTTTCGGTGTTCTTCGTCCTGCTGACCATCGTGACGGCGAGCGGGCGGCCGGGACGCAGCGTCCTGCTCGTCGCCGTTACGGCGCTCGTGCAAGGGGTCGCGTCCTGGTGGTTCATCCCGCGGATGGGGCCCGTCGGCGCCGCGGTGGGTTCGGCCGTCGGCATGACCGTCGGTTGGTGCGTCCTCGAAGTCTTCCTTCGTCGTACGGCGGGCGCGGGCACGGACGTCATGCAACTCTTGCGGACGCTCGTATGCGGTGCGGGCGCCGCCGCCGTCACGCACGTCTGCTTGGACGGTGCGTGGACGGGTGGGGCCGCGTTGCTCGGCAACGTCGGTGCTCCGGGCAGCCTCGTGTCCAAAATGGCGACGCTCGCGGCGTTCGCGGTCGCCGGTGTCGTCTACGTGCTTTTGCTCCTGTCGACAGGAGCGCTCGACGCGGAAGATCGCGC
>CAIWVZ010000417.1 GCA_903916245.1 uncultured Planctomycetota bacterium
ATCGCCGCCCTGCCTCCGGAAGCAAAAGCGCGGTTGGCGGAGCTCCTCCGCCGCAAGGCCGCTGAACTCCCTACGCCACACGCGGAGAAGGTGGACGCGGCCGCGGCGGCCTTGGCGGGAGGCGCCTCGGATGCCGCCGCGATCGACGTCCTCGCCCGCGACTTGGCGACGTGGGCGAAAGCGCGCGGCGAGGTGCGCGATCTCGCCGTCACGCTGCGCAACGCGGTCGGTCGTGGAAGCGTCGATGCGCGCCCCGCGGAACCGGGCGCGACGGGAAGTTCGGGCGACGTGGGCGTCGGAGAACGCCGCGGGACGATCGACGGACCGGACGCGGGACTGGTGCGGCGCTACTTCGAGCTGCGCGACGCGCGCTGAAGATCAGGCGACCGCGGGCTTCGCGGGAGCGGACGTCGGAGCCGACGCCGCGCGCCCTTGGAAGAAGGACATGAGCGACACGTACCAGAAGCCGCCGACGAAGATGAGCAGGAACGGGATCGACCCCCAAAGCCCCTCGCTCACGGCGTAGAGCACCGACACGGTGAAATAGATCGCGAGGACGAGCTCCGCGAACGCCACGAGACCGCGGCTGCCGCGATAGAGGCGCGACCCCCACGATCCGCCCGCCTTCACCGCGAACTTCGGAGTGCGCACGAATTCGGATTGGTGGCCGAGCAACGCTTCAAGGACGGCTTTCGTCTGGTTCACCGTGAGGCCGATGCCCACCGCGAGAAGCGCGGGCATCGCGAGCACGCGCGACTTCCAATCCTTGTAGCCCGCGAACTGGCCGATCGCGTAGAACGCGATCACCGACGCCGTCGCCGTCAAAAACAGCATCGCGTCGACGATCATCCCGATCGTTCCGTCGGCCAGCCGCGTCCGGGCGACGAGCATGGGCAGCGTCAGGAGGCACATCACCGCCATGAGCGGATAGGCCATGTTGCCCGTGAGATGGAGGAACGCTTCCGACTTCACGTGGAAGGGTTGATCCGATCGCAGCACGGACGGGAGCACCTTGCGCATGACCTGAATCGAGCCCTTCGCCCAACGATGCTGCTGCGTCTTGAACGCGTTCATTTCGACCGGAAGTTCAGCGGGAACCACCAAATCCGGGTCGTAGACGAACTTCCATCCGCGCAGCTGCGCGCGGTAGGAGAGATCGAGATCTTCGGTCAGCGTCTCCGCGTGCCAACCGCCCGCGTCGCCGATCGCGTCGAGACGCCAAAGGCCGGCCGTGCCGTTGAAGTTGAAGAAACGTCCGGTGCGCGCACGGGCCGGATGTTCGACGAGGAAATGCCCGTCGAGCAACATCGCCTGGACCCGGGTCAGCGCGGAGTCTTCCGCGTTTTCGTGTCCCCAACGTCCTTGGACCACCGCGACGCGCGGATCCGAGAAATGGTGGACCGATCGGCGCAGGAAATCCGCCGTCGGACGGAAGTCCGCGTCGAAGATGGCCACGATGCCGTACTTCGCGGACTTGAGCCCGGCATCGAGCGCGCCGGCTTTGAAGCCCGTGCGGTCCGTGCGGTGCAGCAGGACGACGTCGACACCGCGATTCCGCCATGCGGCGACGCACTCCGCGGCGATCATGGTGGTGTCGTCCGTCGAATCGTCGAGCACCTGAATCTGAAGGCGATCTCTCGGGTAGTCGAGCGCGCAGACCGCGTCGAGCAACGCTTCGACGACGTAACGCTCGTTGAAGAGCGGCAACTGAACCGTCACTCCGGGCAGCTCGGCGTCGTCGAAGCGACGGGCCGGGAGCTGCGGGTGACGGCGCGTCTTGAACCAACGCCAGAGCAACGTGTACCGATGGCTGCCGTAGATCGACAGGAGCACCAGCACCAAGGCGTAGATACCCGCCAACGTGAAGACGATCGCGATCCCCGCCGCGTCGCCCGAAACGGCTTCGCGAAGGAATCGGTTGTTGAAGGTGGTGAACGTGTGCGCGAACATGACCGACGGTTTCCGCGGGGTCACGACGGCGTCGGCATCCCCGGGGCCCTCATGCTAGGTACGGCCCCATCCCGCCTCAAACTTCTTTCCGACATGCCTGAAACCGACCCCATCCCCGAACCGTTCCGTCTCGACACGTACGCGTTCGACCTGCCGGAAGCACTGATCGCCCAAGAACCTCCGGCCGTCCGCGGGTCCAGTCGGCTGCTGCAGGTCGATCGGCGCTCCGGGCACCTTCGGGAGGGTCACGTGACGGATCTTCCCGGACTGTTGCGTCCCGGCGACGTCCTCGTGCTGAACGACACCAAGGTCGTGAAGGCGCGCGTATTCGGCACGCGCCCCGACACGGCCGGGCGCGTCGAGTTCCTCTTCCTCGACATCGACGACGGTGCGGCGCGCGCGTTGGTCAAGACGCGGGGCAAGATCGGCGAGGGCATCACGGCGGACCTCGACGTCACGTCCCCCGGCGTCCTGCGGGTGAACGTCGGTCCGCTCGAACCGGGCGGCACCCACCGCGTCGAGACGGGACTCCCCGCCGCGGAATTCATCGCGGCCCTCGAGCGGGTCGGACGCATGCCGCTGCCGCCGTACATCCGCCGCGAGCGCGAGGGCGATCCGCGCGACGCCATGGACGCCACGCGGTACCAAACGGTCTTCGCGAAGGAACCGGGCGCCGCCGCGGCACCGACCGCCGGACTGCAACTGACGGACGCGATCCTCGACGGACTGAAGAGCCGCGGGGTCGTTCTCGCCTCGGTGACGCTGCACGTCGGCCTCGGAACGTTCCGACCGGTCGAAACGGAGGACATCCGCCTTCACCGCATGCACGAAGAGCGTTGGATCGTCCCGCCGGAAACGGCGGCGGCCATCGACGCCGCACGCGCACGCGGCGGCCGCGTCATCGCGCTCGGAACGACCGCCCTCCGGGCTTTGGCCGCCGCGGAGATCGACGGTCGCGTGCGCGCGGGCGCGGGATCGACGCGCGTCTTTCTCCATCCTCCCGCCACGATCCGAGCGGCGGACGGACTCTTCACCAATTTCCACGTTCCGAAGAGCACGCTGTTCATGCTCGTGTGCGCGTTCGCGGGCATCGGAACGATGAAACGGGCCTATGCCCACGCGATCGCGCGTCGGTGGCGGATGCTATCCTACGGCGACGCGATGTTGATCCTGTCCGACACGGACGGCCGCCGCGCGCAGCATGACTGAAGGCCACATCCATTCCGCCCGAGACCGCGTCCTCGACCTGCGGCGAAAGATCGAGGACCACGACCACTCCTACTACGTCCTCGATCGGCCGACCGTCTCGGACGCCGAATACGACGGCTTGATGCGGGAGTTGCGCACGCTCGAAGCCGCGCATCCGGAATTGGCCGATCCGTCTTCGCCGACGATGCGCGTCGGCGGCAAGCCGAGCTCGGGGTTTTCGAAGGCCGTTCATCGCGTACCGATGCTCTCGCTCGAGAATGCGATGGATCGGGACGAGTTCCGTGCGTGGCATGAACGCGTCCGCCGTGTTTTGGGGACCGAGGCGCCGGAATCGATCGCGTTCCACGTCGAACCGAAACTCGACGGGATCTCGATGTCCCTGCTCTACGAAAACGGCGTCTTGGTGCGTGCCGCGACCCGCGGCGACGGAGAAACGGGCGAAGACGTCACGGCGAACATCCGCACGATCCGATCGCTGCCGTTGCGGCTGCACGACGACGGTTCGGGGATTCCGCCGCTCCTCGAAGTCCGCGGCGAGGTCTACGTGACGAAGGCCGACTTCGAAGCTTTCAATGCACGCCTCCCCGAAGGCGAACCTCCCTACGCCAATCCGCGGAACTTCGCGGGCGGTTCGGTGCGTCAACTCGACTCGGCCGTCTCGGCGGCGCGACCGCTGCGCATCGCGCTCTACGCGATTCCCGACGGCCGCGCCCTCGGCGTCGCGACGCAGACGGACGTGCTCGCGCGCCTCGCGGCCTTCGGATTGCCCACCGCGTCCGCCTGGAACCGCACCTGTTCCGACGCGTCGGCGTGCGAAGCGCGGTGGGACGCGCTCGACGCGGGCCGCGACGCGATGCCCTTCGAAATCGACGGCGTGGTGATCAAAGTCGACGACCTCGGGCTGCAGGAGAAGCTCGGCTTCAAATCGCGCGAACCGCGTTGGGCGATCGCGTGGAAGTTCGCGGCGCGCGAAGCGGTGACGACGTTGCGCGACATCATCGTGAACGTCGGACGCACCGGAGTCATCACGCCCGCGGCGGTCCTCGAACCCGTCAACGTCGGCGGCGTGACCGTATCGAACGCCACCCTGCACAACGCCGAACAGGTGGCGCGGCTCGACCTCCGACCGGGCGACCGCGTCGCCGTCGCGCGCGCCGGCGACGTGATCCCGCAGGTCGTTCGCGTGGTCGAACCGGGCGTTCCCCGCAGCGCCCCGTTCACGATGCCCGTCGTCTGCCCCTCCTGCGGGACGCCCGTCGTCCGCGCCGAAGAGGAAGTCGCGATTCGCTGCCCGAACCGCAAGTGCCCGGAACAACTGAAGGCCCATCTGCGCCATCTCGCGTGGAAGGACAACCTCGACGTCGACGGACTCGGCGACAAACTCATCGCGCAACTCGTCGACCGCGGACTCGTCGCGACGATTCCGGACCTTTTCCGCCTCGACGAAACCACCCTCGCGGAACTCGACCGCATGGGAGCGAAATCGGCGGCGCGCATCGCCGGATCGATCGCGGCGGCGAAGACGCGCCCACTCCCTCGTTGGATTTCCGCCTTCGGGATCCGTCACGTCGGGGCGGTCGTCGCGGCCACCATCGCCGATCATGCGCCGTCGCTCGACGCGTTCCGCGGGCTTTCGCGGGAAGCCTTGCTCGGCATGCCGGACGTCGGCGAGATCGTCGCGGACGCCGTCGCCGGGTGGCTCGCGGATCCCGAACACGTCGCCATGCTCGACGCTCTCGTGGCGGCGGGTGTCGCCCCCGAGCCCCCGAAGCGGAAGACGGAAGGCGGCCCCTTGAAGGGCATGACCGCCGTCGTCACCGGAACGTTGGAAGGTCTCGACCGGCGCGACGCGGAGCAATGGCTGAAGGACGCCGGGGCGAAAGTCGCGGGGTCGGTGTCGAAGGCGACGACGTTCGTCCTCGCCGGAGAAAAGGCCGGGTCGAAACTCGACAAGGCCCGCACGCTCGGAGTCCCCGTCCTCGATCTCGAAACGGTCCGCGCGTGGTTGTCAGGGGGCCCGAAGCCGTTCGAGTAGCGTCCTCGCGACGGCCTCCGGGTCGTCCGCGGCGCACAACGCCGACGAGACGGCGATCCGTCGCACTCCGGACGCGGCGAGGTGCGCCACGTTCCCCGGCCCGATGCCGCCGATCGCGAACGTCGGAAACCCGTCGTCCGGGGCCCAGTCCCGAAGGCCGATCCCCGAAAGTCCCTTCGTGGACGTATCGAACACGGGACCGAAACCGCAATGATCCGCCGCCGATTCGGCCGCACGTCGTCGTTGTGCCGCGTCGTGCGTCGACACCCCGAGAATGCGTGCGTCGCCGAGAAGACGGCGGGCGTCGGACGGATCCGCGTCGTCCTGCCCCACGTGCGCACCGTCCGCGTCCGCAAGGACGGCGAGATCCGGGCGATCGTTGACCACGACCAACGCCCCCGTGCCCTCGACGACACGACGCACCTCGAGCACGTGGTCGAGGAGCGCGCCGTCCGCCATGTCCTTTTCGCGGACCTGCACCATCGCGACCCCCCCGCGGACGGCCGCGGACACGACGTCGGCCCACGGCTTGCGGCACAACGCCCGCGTCAACACAAGGTACAGACGCGCGGCGGCGAGGCGTTCGGTTCGCGTCGGGGAAGCCATGCCGCAAGCGTAGCGGATCCAGGACGCGACGTTATCTTTCGGGCATGGATTCGCCCGAGCGTCCCGCACCGCCTGCCGTCGCCCCGACGTCGATCGGGGCGTGCATCTTCGGTGCGGTCGCGACACTGGTCAGTCTCGCCGTGCCGGGACTCGGGCATTTGATCGCGGGACGCGCCCGACGCGGACTGTTTTGGTTCTCGTTGATCACCGCCGTCGGCACGTGGCAGGTCGTCGCGGCACTCACGGATCCGACGACGCCCCTCGCGCGTCCGATCCCGGGCGTGCAGTCGTTCGCCGACTGGCTGCTCGACATCTTCCTCCCGCGCGAATACGTCGGATACCTCGGGCGCATCGCGCCGTTTTGGGCGGCGGCGTTTCTCGATGCGGCGCGCCTGTTCATCCTTCCGCTGGTTCGCCCGATGAGAGTCGGACGCGAACGGCGTCTGCGCAACGCGGCCCGCCACACGATGCGTCGCGAATATCCCGCCGCGCTCAAGGAACTCGCGTGGATCTTGCGGGTCGATCCGTGCGATGCCGCCGCGAGTCAGTGGAAGACGCTCGCCCTTCGACTCTCGGGCGACCTTTCGGGAGCGGCGGCCGCCGCCGCACGCCCCCTCGCCGGACGATGCGATGCGGACTTTCGTCGACGTTGGGCGCCGACCCTGCGCCACGAACTCGACGTCATCGCGGCGCTGAAGAAAAGCCGCGTCAGCGCCCCGCGGCGGGGATGAGGCGTTCGAGTTCGGCGGCGACGTCCGGCGTGCGCGCCTGCGTACGAAGGGCTTCCAGTCGACCGCGCGGCGTATTCGGCAAGTCGCGGGCGATCTGACGCAGATCCCCGATCGTCAGCACGCCGCGACGTTCGACGCGCGCCTGCACCAATTCGGCGACGTCGGGCCCGTTCCAACCCGCGAGATGTCGGTCCACCATCGTCGCCAACGCGGGGTCGGCGCCCGGGGCGTCGGCGCGTTCGAGCAGCGTCCGCAGCGCCGGGAGATCCCCCGCGATCATCACGCCGAGAACGGCGGCGGAACGCAGATCCTTCACGGGGTGTTCGAAATCGAGGCGTCCCCACGATTCGACGGCGACCGGCGGACCGAGAGCGGCGCGCATCAAACGATCGACCACGAGCGGATCCGAGGACGTCTGCCCCATCGCGATGAGGGCCGCGGCCCGCTCTTCGGGGCGACGCTTGTCGTCGTCCGACCATTTCGCCAACCACGCGATGCGATCCGCATGCTTTCCGTTCGCGACCGAAGCGATCGCGTGGCGTCGGAGTTCGATATCGCCGTCGGTCTCGAGCAACGACGACAGACGTTCGAGAGACTTCGCGGTGCCGATGTCGCAGAACCGATCGGCCGCGCCCGCCGGATCGAGCTTCCAGATTTCACCCACGGCACCGATGAACTTCTCGTCCGGTACGTAGCGCACGATCCACTGGAACCACCATCGGAACGACGGATCCTCGATGCGGTCGAAACACGCCGCGAGATAGTCGACGTCGCCCGGCTGAAGCCCGTTCATCAACGCGTGGATCGCGAACGTCACCTTCGCGCGCTCCACCTGATCGCGCTGCATCCCGACGGTCGCGGCGATGATCGCCCGCATGGAGTCGCCCGTCTTGCCGTAGGCGCGATGCAGGTCGTCGAGATGCGCGCCGTAGAGTTCGACGGTCGGTGTCGTCGCGTTCGGAGGGACGGCCGCGACCGCGGTCACCTCGCGGGACTCGGGTTTGAAGGACGCGGCGGGATCCGAAGGCGTCGGCACCCAGTCGGCGGACTCGGGACGCAGCGCCACCCAGCCCGCGACGATGAGGGCGGCCAAGACGACCGAGAGGAGGAGGGACTTCATGGTTCTGCCAAATCGTCAGCACGCCGCGGGCCGCCCCCGGTCGTCTGCCAACGTGTCACCGGATACGGCGGAGGGGCCGGGGGAACCCCGTCGCATCTTGCCACTTCGGACGGCCCGAGCCCACCTCGCCGTTCGGGAACGCCCGTTGCTTGGGGAGGGAGGTGACGCCGACCGCCCCGACGCCGGGGAGGAAGGCCGGACCCCTCATCGGTCCCTTGCGGGACCCCGGAGACCCACCATGTCCAAGCTTCGCCCCCTCCACGACAAGATCATCGTTCGTCGCCTCGACCCTCAGGAAAAGACCAAGGGCGGCATCATCCTGCCCGAGACCGCGAAGGAAAAGCCCCGTGAGGGCAAGGTCGTCTCGATCGGCGAAGGCCGCCTCCTCGACAACGGCACGCGCTCGAGCCTTCAGGTGAAGGCGGGCGACCGCGTGATCTTCTCCTCGTACGCCGGGAGCGAGATCAAGGTCGACGGCGAAGAGTTCCTCATCCTCGGCGAAGACGACGTCCTCGCCGTCATCGACTGAAACCCCTTTCCGGGTCGCTTCGCGGCGACCCTCCGGAGAACATCATGCCAGCCAAGAAGATCGCGTTCGACGCGGAGGTTTACGAAAGCCTCCGCACCGGCGTGCGCAAGCTCGCGCGCGCCGTCAAGGTCACCCTCGGCCCGCGCGGCCGCAACGTGGTGATCGAGAAGTCGTTCGGCTCCCCCACCGTCACGAAGGACGGCGTGACCGTCGCGAAGGAAATCACTCTCGAAGACCCGTATGAAAACA
>CAIWVZ010000418.1 GCA_903916245.1 uncultured Planctomycetota bacterium
CGACGACGTGTCGTCGGCCGACTTCCATCTCGGAGCCGGAATCAACGTCGTCGCGGCGACGAAGATCGACGCTCAACGCGTGCGCCTCACGGTCGACGTCGCGTGGGACGCCGAACTCGGCGTGCGCCGTCTGGCTTTCCGAGCATCGCCCGGCGACAAGCGCGTCACCATCTACGACGCGATCGACTACCTGCGCGTCGAACCCGTCGAGGGATTCGCCCGCGTGGGTCGCGACGGCGAGCCGCGCGACCCCGATGTCCGCCCGAAGCAGCGTGAACGCCTCGAAGCCGTCGCCATGTGCCGAGGCAAGGACGGCAAGCCGAACACCGCGGACGACCTCCGCGTCGGAGTGGTTCCCGCCCGTTGGTCGATCGCGGAAATGCCCGTTCGGGAAAACGACGACGATGCGGCCTACGTCGGCACGATCGACGCTACGACGGGTCGCTTCACACCGGCGATGGACGGGCCGAACCCGAATCGAAAAGGCAACGCCAACAACATCGGCGACATCTTCGTCGTCGCCGAAGCGGACGTCGTGACCGCGATGCGTCCCGCCGAACCGTCGAAGCCGACGCCGGAATCGGGCCCCGCTTCGAAGCCGACGAAGAAGGTGAAGCCCGAATCTCCCCCCGTCGTCGCCTCGCGCACCTTCAAGGTACGGAGCCACCTCCTCGTTTCCGTCCCGATCTTCGTCCGATGGGATCGCCTCGAATGGGAGAGCCGCTGATTCCCATGACGACGTTCGCCGCCACCGTCCACCGCCGTCGCGTCGTCGATGACGCGGTATGGATCTACGCCTCGTCGAGTGCGGCCGTCCTCCGTCTCGATGCGGTGGCGGATGCCGTGCTCGGCGCCTTCCGCGACGGACCAAAAACGGTCGATGCGGCCTTGGCCGCCGCGGCCGCCGCACCGGGTGCCGCAGGCATCCCGAGCGCCGACCTCGCGACCACGCTTCGCGAGTTGGTCGGTCTCGGACTCGTGCGCCCTCTCGGCGAATCGGCGCCTCCCGCACCCACGGTCCCGCCGATGCCATACCCGCTGACGACGCTCGTCGTCAACGTGACCAATGCGTGCAACCTCTCGTGCACCTACTGCTACGAGTACGGCGAAGATCGCCTCGCGGATCGCGAGCGCACCGACGGAACGGCCCGACGATCGACGATGACCGTCGAGACCGCGCGCGAGTCCGTCGATTTCCTCTTCGCGAATTCCGAAGGCCGCCCGGAAATCACCGTTACGTTCTTCGGCGGCGAAACCCTGCTCAACTGGACCGTGATCGAAGCGGCGGTCGCCCACGCCGAGGCCCGTGCGAAGGCCGAAGGGCGCAAGGTGAACTTTTCGCTCACCACCAACGCGACGCTGCTCACCGACGCGATCATCGACTTCTTGGTCGACCACACGTTCGGGATCAACATCTCGATCGACGGTGCGGCGGAGGACCACGACCGACACCGGAAGTTCAAGAGCGGCGAAGGCTCCTACGAACTCATCCTGCCGAAGATCCGACGCCTGCTCGAAAAAAACCGTGCCCGACGCGGACGACCGATCGGAGCCCGCGTCACTCTCACGCGAGGGACCAAGGACGTTCGCGGACTCTTCCGCCATCTGACGGAAGACTTGGGGTTCGACGAAGTCGGCTTGGCTCCCGTCACCGCCGCGAAGGATCGCGACTGGGCCTTCGAACCGTCCGACTATCACCTTCTCGTGGATGCGTTCGGCGCCCTCGCCGACGACTACGTCGACGCGGCGTCGGCGGGTCGCCACCACGGGTTCTCCAATCTCTCCGATCTCCTCCGCGAACTGCACACGGGCACGAACAAGGCGCATCCCTGCGGTGCCGGCCTCGGCCTGCTCGGCGTGTCGACCGAAGGGGATCTCGGTCTCTGTCATCGGTTCGTCGAATCCGGAGAACACGAGATCGGTTCGATTTCCGAAGGCATCGACTCCGAGAAGCGTGCGGCGTTCCTCGACGCCGGACACATCTCGAAGCGCATCGACTGCCACGGCTGCTTCGCGCGTCCCGTATGTTCCGGCGGCTGCTACCACGAGGCCTACGTCCGCACGGGCGACGCCTCCGCTCCGAATCTCCACGCCTGCGACTGGATCCGCGCGTGGACCGACATCGGACTCTCCTCCTACGCCCGAATCATGGCGAAGAACCCCGCGTGGTTCGATCGCCACGAGGTTTCCACATGAGCCACATCGTCCCCGTAAATCGCAAGGCGCGCCTCATCGCGAAGCTGGTGCTCGACGCGCCGGACACCGCGCGCGCCATGTCGCTCCCCGATCCTCCCTTCGGCTGCACCACCATCTTCGCACCCGGTTGGGAGGCGGACTCGTCCGGCGGCACGAGCAACCTCTGCACGCCGATCGAGCGCGACCTCTACGACTGCTACCACTCGTGCTATTGGCCCGCTCAGGTGCCGGACGCATTGACCAACTTCCCGAAATGGGCGAACGCGTGCGGGGCCCCCGTGAAGGACTGGACGTCGACGGATCTCGTCTTCCCGTAAGAAGGACTTCCATGCTGCGTATCCTTTTTTCGATCGTCCTCGTCGCCGCGTCGCTCGTCGCCCAAGGTTGGAAGGCGCCGACGAAGCGCTTGTTCTACGTCGCCGCGTGGCCCGGCGTGATGCTGCGATACGACCCCGTGACGGACACCGTCACGGGACAAGCCCCCTTCCGCAACGGCGTCCACCACGAGATGGTGCTCACCGCCGACAAGAAGCGCATGCTCGTCGTGACGGGACAAAAGCAACACGTCGAAATCGTGGACCTCGAGAAGATGGAGGTCGTCGCCGATCACTCGTTCGCGCGTGAGGGGCAGGTCGTGCGCATCGACGACATCCGCGAAATCCCCGGCGGTGGTTGCTGGTACGTCCGCGTCGAGCGCATCAAGAAACTTCTCGACCGTTGGGAAGTCCTCGAACCCGAGTGGGTCGAATACAAACTGGAGGGTCGCGAAGAGACGAAGACGATGAAGGAACTGCCCCGTGCCATCCGCAGCGGGGCGAAGATCTCTCCCGACGGCACCAAATGGCACGTGTTCGGCAAGGACATCACGATCGTCGACCCCGTCACGCTGAAGGAGGAAGGCAAGATCGTCCTGTCGGAACCTCTCTTCGCGGGGATGGGCGCATTCTCCATCCGAGGCGACGATTTCTTCAACAACACGAACACCGCGGCCTACCGATTCGCATGGACCATGACGGACCCGGTCAAGAAGAATCGGACGTTCACGGGACGCTTCGACATCGATCTCGCGACGAACCGCATCATCCCCGAATCCATCAAGGAATGGGGCGTCCAAAACGTGTGGCGCGTCCAACGCACGTTGGACAACAAGATCGGCATCGCGACCGGAGGCGGCCGCTTCGGCGGTGGCGGCGGCTCGCGCGCCGAGGGTGAAGGCGAGGCCGACGTCACCGCGGCGACGTACGACCTCGAAACCGGGAAGAAACTCAAAGAGGGGCGCGCGCGCGTGCGCGAAAGCGTCTTCCTCTCCGCGATCTCCGGCGACGGTTCCAAGTCCTACTGGACCGGACGCGGACACGAGTTCGTGATTCTCGACGCCGATCACAAGTATCTGAAGACCGTCGAACTGCCCGGCGAAATCACGCGCGGCGTCTTCACCGTCGACTCCTGATCATGCCGCGCCGCGTCGTGTGTGCGCTGCTCGACAGCGGCGTCGACGTGGCGCGACTCCCCTCTCGCCACGCGTCGCGCACGCCGTCGATGCGCGCCGTCGACGGCGCGGGCGGTTGGATGGACGTCCCACCGAAGGACGCGCTCGGCCACGGCACCGCCGACACGACGCTGCTCTTGGATGCGTCGCCGTGGATCGACGTCGCGGTGTGGCGCGTCTTCGACGACGACCCGCGCGGCTCCTTCGATCGCATCGTCTCGGCGCTGCAGGCGGCGTTCCGCTCGGGCGCGGAGATCATCGCCTGTCCGTTGGGAACCCCGGATCCGCTTCTCGGCGCCCGCATCGAGTCGATCGTCGACATCGCCACGACGGCGGGGACCGTGGTGGTCGCGCCGCTGTCGTTCCACGGACTTCCTTCGTTCCCGGGTGCCTGCCCGGGAGCCGTCGGCGTGATCGTGGATCCCGCCGCGCACGACGACGCGCCTCTTCGCGACGGCCACCGTTTCCGCGCTTCTCCGCGTCCTCCGGAGGAGTTCTCCGGATTTCCCGCGGGACCCTCGTTCGCGGCCGTGCGCGTCGCGGCCCACCTCGCCCGGTTGCGCGCGGAATCTTCCTGCTGACGTCGCGGGATTACTCGGCGTCGACGAGTCCGAGACGCACCATCTCCGCGAACTGACGCGCCACGCCCGCGGCCGATTGTGTTCCGAAGACGGGATGCATGCGGGCGGCTCCGACGGCTTCTTCCACCGTGCGTCCATCGGCGAGCAGTTCCCACCAACGGGCGACCGCGATTCCGGAAAGTTGAGCCACCGCCGTTCGGGCCCCACGACCGAGCCAAGCCTTTTGGGGAACGAGCCGATCGTCGTCGAACCGGTAGTCGTCGACGCCGACCGCATCCTTCGCGGGCCGAAGTCGGGTGGTCGGTTCGACCGTGCGCGTCGGGGCCTCGCGCTCCACGTAGGCGGCGCGACGACGCGTCCAGAACGGAGCGTCGGCGAATCGCTCTTCCGACGCGTAATAAGCCAACGTGCGGCGCGCGTGCGCGGCGAACAGCCCCGCGTCCCAGCGATCGAGCCACGCGCGCACGGACTCCGATTCTACGGGGTGTTCGAACACGCGGCTGACGCCGGCCGCGACGTGCTCCGCCGATGCAAGGGCCTTCTCGATACCCTGCGACGACAACGGATCGAGCCGCGAAGCCGCGTCGCCCACGAGCCACCCTGCGAAGGAGCGTCGCCGCCACGCGGTGGCGACGCGTCCCGCGACGGCGCGTGTTCGCAGCGTGCGCGCGGGTCCTTCCGCCGCACGAATCGCCGAGGCGAAGACGGCCGAGGGCGACGTCTTGCGCACCTCTTCGGCATCCGCGACGAGGGTGCAAAGGACGTCACCTTCGGACAGCGGGAGCCACCACCACCACCCCTGCGGCACCGCTTCGATGATCGACGCGTCACGCGGCCCGTCTCCGACTGCGGTGCGCGCCGACAACGCCACGGTCTCGGGGAGATGCTCGACGATCGTCGCATCGGGTCTTCCGCGCGCCCACGTCGCCGCGCCGGTGGCACGCACCACGATGGTGCGCGGGTCCTCCCCACCGAACTCGGGCATGCGCGCATGGCGCACGACCTTCGCCCCCACATCCGCGGCGGCGTCCGCCAAAGCCGTATCGAACGCGTCGCGCCTGATTCGCGGCGACGCGTGATCCCCGTCGCGCCAACTCCAGTCAGTCCCCCAACGGATGCCGTGCTTCAACGGATGAGCATCCATGAAAGCGTCGAGCACCGATCCGAGCCCGAGTCGGTGCAGTCCACGCGTCGCCGCCGGAATCATCGTCTCTTCCGGAATCGCCCGAGGATGCGACCACGCGTGCAGTGTGACGGGGATCCTTCGGCGTGCCAAAAGAAACGCGAGAGCCGATCCCGCAGGACCGGCTCCCCGAATACTCACGTCGCGCGGCGGCTCCACGGCGCGATTGTAGCGACGCCGCGAAAGGTCAGGCGAGGATGTCCTTCACGATCTCGCCGTGGACGTCCGTCAAACGGAACTCGCGACCGGCGTGAGGATACGTGAGTCGCGTGTGGTCGAGACCCATGATGTGCAGGATCGTGGCGTGCCAGTCGTGAATCGAAATACGCCCGGCGACGGCCTCGTAGCCGTGTTCATCGGTCGATCCGTAGGCGAAGCCGCCCTTCACGCCGCCGCCCGCCATCCACATCGTGAAGCCCTTGTTGTTGTGGTCGCGTCCGTCGTTGCCTTGAGCGTACGGCGTGCGTCCGAACTCGCCGCCCCACAACACCAACGTGTCCTTGAGCAAACCCGTCCGTGCCAAGTCTTCGAGGAGCCCCGCGATGGGCTTGTCCACGGAGCGACACGTATCGGTCAACGACTGACGCAGGTTGCGATGATGATCCCAACCGCCCTTCGTCACCTGAATGAATCGCACACCGGCCTGCGCGAGGCGGCGCGCCGCGAGACACTGACGTCCGAACGCTTCCGTGTCTTGGTCGCCGATGCCGTACAGAGCGAGCGTTTCTCTCGGCTCTTTGGAAAGATCGAGAAGATCGGGGATCTCGGCCTGCATCCGGTAGGCGAGTTCGAACGATTCGATCACGCCCTCGACCTGCGCGTCCTTTTCTCGGCGCAGACGTTCACGATTCAGCGCCTGAAGAAAGTCGATCTGCTCGCGCTGCTCTTCTCGGTCGAACCGTCCGCTCTTGAGGTTCGCGACACCTTCGTCGCCACTTCGGGCCGCGACACGACCCGCACGTCCGATGTTGATCGGAGTACCTTGATGAATCGCGGGAAGAAAGGCGGCCCCATAGTTTTGAGCGCCACCGTTTCCGCGGTCGGGAGACAGCGTCACGAAACTCGGAAGATTGCGGTTCGACGTCCCGAGTCCGTAGCTCATCCATGCGCCCATCGACGGTCGCACGAATTGGAAGTTCCCCGTGTGCAACTTCACCGACGCCTGCGGATGCGCGGGGAGATCGGTGTACATCCCGTGCAACATGCACAAGTGATCGGCGTGCCGCGCGACGTTCGGGAACAGTTCGCTGATCGGCAGCCCGGAACGCCCGCTCGGCGTGAACTTGAACGGCGACGCCATCCACGTGCCGCGCAGCTTGCCTCCGGCCGCCTTGCCATGATCGACTTCCAACCGCGGTTTCGGGTCGAACGTATCCACGTGCGACGGCGCCCCGGCCATGTTCATGCAAATCACGCGCTTGGCGCGCGCGGCGAAGTGCG
>CAIWVZ010000419.1 GCA_903916245.1 uncultured Planctomycetota bacterium
GCCTTCGACGGTCTCCACGCGCGCGATCGCCGTTGACCTCGGCGTAACCCGCTCTCTCCGATCGGATTACCGGAGATTTTTTCCGGGGTCCTCCTCAAGCGGCCCGCTTGTATGGCCGAACATATCGTTGCGGATATACCGTCGGCAGTTGAAGAACTTCCGGGTGTGCCCGTGGGGGTCCTGCCCCCGTGCTCTTCCACACACACACACGGAGTCTGAGTCATGTCCAAGAAATTCACGATCCTTGCGGCGGCCGCCCTCGCGACGGCCGTGTTCGCTCAAGGTGAAACGTCCGACACGTTCGTGCGCGGATCGACCACCGGCTACACCCCGCCGGCGACCCCCACGATGCTCCTCACCGCCGACACGCTCGGGTGGTCCTTCGACCTCGCCGGCGGCAATCCGTACCAGCCCTGCGTCCTGTTCTTCGGATCGCCGGCGGCGCGTGGCACGGCCGTTTCCAAACTCTCCTTCAACGAGTTCGGCAAGGTCACGGTCGACCTCAACAACGCCGTGATCTACCCGACCATCTTCCAGGGCTCGGCGTCCGGTCGTTTCAACTTCGTCATCCCGCGCCCCGCGGAAATCCCGCCGGCCCTTCTAGGCCTCGATGTCGGGATCCAAGGCGCGTGGCTCGACTGGAAGGTGACGACCGACTTCTCCGCGATCCCGTCCTACACCGTGACGCCGTCGCTCTCCGACGTCGCCACGTTCACGATCCGCTGATTCTTGACCTACGCCGCCCGAGAGGGCGGCCCTTCATGGCGCGCCGGACTCGTCGTCCGGCGCGTTTCTTTTTCGTCGGTCAGAGCAGTTCCGCGCCGCGGCGTCGGAGATTGACGAGGTGCGCGCCGGCGAGGAGGGACGTGAGGATCGCGAGAAGCACCAACACGACGTAGACCTTTTCGTTCACGATCCGCGCGTCGTAGGCGAGCGACGCGAGGACGATCCCCGGTCCGCCGCGCGCGTTCATCGCGATCGCCAGATTCCACGCGCCTCGCGCGGTGCATCCCGCGAGTTTCGCTCCGATCCACACGCTCGCCGCCTTCACGGCGCAGGCCGCCGCGGTGAACACGAGGAAGAATCCCATCGGAAAATCGCGGAGAAGATCGAGTTTCAGGCCGACGATCGCGAAGTAGATCGGAATGAAGAAAGCCGAGGAGAAATCCTTCAAAGCCTTGCGGGATTCGTCGGCATCTTCGGAGGCTTGGGCGGCGGCCATGCCCGCGACGAACGCGCCGAACATGACGTTGACCCCGAGCGTCATCGCGAGCAGCGACATGACGAGGAGGAAGGCGAGCAGGTAGCCGAGTTGGCTGCCCCTTCGCATCAGGTTGAACTTCGCCCGGCTGACGGCCGCGAAGAGTTGGGGGCCGAAGCGGAGAACGAGGACGAAGAACGCGAGCGTCACCGCGACGTGGAGGCCGATGGACATTCGGGACCCGTCGTCGAGTCCGAGCCAATGACCGAGCCCGTAGTCGCCGACGGTCGAATCGGGGCGTTTCGCCGACGCCAACGCGATGCCGACGACGACGTAGAGAACGATGTCCTCGAGGACGGCCGCCGAAAGGACGATGCGGGCGAAGGGGGTCCCGAGGAGCCCGAGATCCATGAAAATCTTCGAAATCACAGGGATCGACGTGACCGCGACGGCGACCGCGATCACGAGATTGAACGAGAACGCCGTCGCGCGGTCGCCCATGTAGGGAGCCATGTCGAACGATGGCAAAACGAGCCACGCCGCTCCGAACGGCAACACGGTTCCGAGCACCGTGATCCACAGCGCGGTCCGGCGTTCCTCCTTCTGAAAGGCCTGGCGGATTTCCATACCCGAGCAGAAGAGGAGGAGGATCAGGCCGAGTTTGAAGATCGCCTCGAAGATGACGAGGTTGGCTTCCGGACTTGATCCGAAGAGCACCTTGTAGGCCCCGGGGGCCACCGCGCCGAGTCCGGTCGGGCCCAAAAGCAGCCCGCCGCAGATCTCGCCGATGACCCGCGGTTGGCGAAGCAGTTCGAACACGTATCCCACGACGTGGGCGGCCGTGAGAAGCACCACCAACGCCAAAAGGAGGTGGGCGAGGTCGTTTTCGAGGAGTCGCAAAGCCATGGGGGGCAAGGGGATATTAGCCTCCGAACGGAGTTCGGGCGGATTTCGGAAGGTGCCCCCCTCGACAACTTTCCCGGCGTTCTATCCTTGGGGGTCGGCCGGGGTTTCTCGGGTCGGCGCAACCACCCATGGCACCCGCACCCCGCACCCCCAAAAACGAGAAGGGCCTCGAAGGGGTCGTCGTCGCCCGCAGCCGCTTGAGCGACGTCGACGGCGCCGCGGGGAAGTTGCGCTATTGCGGGTACGACGTCGGGCAGTTGGCGGAACGCTGCTGCTTCGAGGAGGTTGCGTTCCTCCTGTGGCATCGCCGACTGCCGGTCAAGGACGAGTTGGTCGCGCTCAAGCGGGACATCGGTGCC
>CAIWVZ010000420.1 GCA_903916245.1 uncultured Planctomycetota bacterium
ACTCCGCGGGAGGCGAGTGCCGCGAAATACTCCGGAGACACCGCGACGGCCTCCGGAGTCCACGCTCCGGGCGGGATACGCCCTTCGATCGCATCGACCAGCACCTGCACCGCGGGGAACGCCGTCGTTCTCTCCATCGCCGTAAAGCCGGTCGCGGAGTCCCCTTCGTCGTGCAACCACGCGCGGCGAACGACGGGCTCGCCGTTCTCCCGCCCTTCACAGGTGACGAGCAACACCACGGCGTCACGGTCGTCGGGAAACGCGAGCCGTTCGCGCAACAACGCTTCCGTCACGGCGCGCGGAGCGATCGAGAGACGACCGACGGTTCGGGGCGTGTCGTCGAGAAGCCCCAAGTCGCGCAGGAGTCGCACCTGCGCGAAGTGCCCGGGCCAGCGGACGGTCTTGTAGTCGTAATCGCGGACGCGTCCGGCGAAGCGCTCCGGGGCGAGCGACGTGCCCCCGGACGTCACCGAAGCTTCCATCCGCCCGAACGGCTCCGGAAGATCGAGCATTTCATCTTCCGTCAACGCCGGAACGGTCGTCACCCGACCGTTGCGGACGCATTCGGAGACGCCGAGATACTCGTTGACCAATCCCGTCGCGCTGAACACCAGTCGGTAATTCATCGGAGGACGCGGATTCACGGGGATGCCGCCGCATCGAATCTTCACCGTCTCCGGCGCGTCCATCGACGCGATGAGCCTCGCGGCCGTTTGGTTCGCCAATCCGGGGGCCAAACCGCAATCCGGAACGACGCAGACGCCGCGTGCCGCGGCCCGCTCGGCGAGTGCCAGCTCACGCCGCACCACGCCGGTATTCCCGCCCAAATCGCAGAAATGGGCCCCGACGTGCACGGCGGCCTCCGCGGCCGCGACATTCAAAAAATAAGGCAACGCCGAAAAGACCGCGCGGCACCCGTCGAGGGCACGTTTCAATCCGTCGCCGTCCTCTTCGACGTAGAGACCCCTCCCGAGGGCGGCGTTGCGACCGACGAGCGCGTTGACGCGAGCCGCAGCGGATCGAGCCGTGTCGACGGAAGCATCGAAGAACAGGACGGTTGCTTCGGGGAAGCTCCTTGCAAGTTCGAAACCCGCCGCGCACCCCTGCATCCCCGCACCGAGCACCGCCGTCACGAAGGCCGTCATGATGGTGGATCCTAGCGCACGGGACCCCGCCCGCGCGTGCTAGTTTCACGGGCCATGAAGGTCTATCTCGCCAGCCCACGGGGCTTCTGCGCCGGCGTCGAACGCGCGATCGAAATCGTCGAGCGCGCGTTGGACCTCTTCAATCCGCCGGTCTACGTGCGGAAGGAGATCGTCCACAATCTGCATGTCGTCGAAGGACTCCGCCGCCGCGGCGCGATCTTCGTCGACGAGCTCGACCAGGTGCCCTCGGGAGCCGTCACGATCTTCAGTGCCCACGGGGTATCCCCCGCGGTGCGCGACGATGCGGTCGCTCGCGGCCTGCGCGTCATCGACGCGACCTGCACCCTCGTCGCCAAGGTCCACGTCGAAGCGATCCGCTACGCGAACGAGGGC
>CAIWVZ010000421.1 GCA_903916245.1 uncultured Planctomycetota bacterium
CGGAAAGCCAGACGGCGCACGCCGAGTTCGGCGTCCCATGCGACGTCGACGGTGAGGCGCACGCGTTGAGCGTCGATTTTCGTCGCCGCGACGACGTTGATCCCGGCTCCGAGATGGAAGTCGGCCGACGACACGTCGTCGGGAATGTTGTGCATGAGAACCGTCAACGACTGTCCGTCCGCATGCGTACGCAGCGCGCCGCCTTCGACGCCGAGGACTTCGGGGGTCCCGCGATTGCGGGTCAGCGTGACGTCCGCTCCGATTTCGTCGTACCCTCCGGTGAAGAAGCGGCCCGACAACGACGTCCAGTCTTCGTTCAGAAGCAGCACTTCCCGCAGGTCGCCGTCTTCTTCCAACGCCAATTCGCGAGTGCCGTCGACGGCTCCCGAGGTGGCCTTCGTGCGACCGCGCCACGAATAGCCCGCATAGAGAACGCCTTGCCCTTCGCGGACGATGCGCTTGCCGTCGGCGAACGCGATGTCCCAACGGCTCGTGTAGGTGTCCTTCGCCGTGCGCGTCAAAGTGAGAGTGCCGAGGAAATCGCCGCGACTCGCTTCGTGTCCCGTCACCGACCAGGATCCCGTCAAAGGAACTTCGCGGCGCGACACCGACCAGTCCTCCCAGTCGGCGGAGAAGAGCGGCTGGGCCTTGCCCAACGCTTCGAGCACCTTGTCGGCGCGATCCGGCTGATTGCGCTGCTCGGCACGCTGACGCTCCATGAACTCTTCCATTTCGGCTTCGGACATGCGGGAGAAGTCGGGGCCGTTGCCGCCGCCGCGTCCTTGTCCACCGCCCCCCATGCCCCGACCTTCGCCGCGGAATGCCTGCCCCGAGACCAACGGGAACATCGCCACGTGGGTGGTCTTGAGGATCTTCCACTCTTCTTCGTCGCGCTGCTGCGCGAAGGCACGCCCGACGCTGTGGCAGGCCCCGCAGGTGGCTTTGAGATCGGCGTCGAGACCCGCTTCCGAATAGTGAACGCGACGTTCCGCGTCGTAGAGCGCCTTCTGCGCCTCGGCTCGGGTGAGTCCGTGGTCGTTCGAGAGATAGGCGACGATGTGTTTCGCGTCCTCGACCGTGAGATTCGTGACGCCGTGGATGCGCCCCATTCGCTGCAGGGACTGTTGCCAACCTTCGGGGCCTTTGCGCATGTAGGAGATGCGCGTCATGTGGCCGTTCTCGTCGACCTTGTGGCACGACTGGCACTTCTCGATGACGAGAGGATCGGTGACGGGAATGCCGCGCTTCGACTTGCGGGCCTCCGCCTCGGCGGGACGCGATTCGGACGGTCCCGAGGTCGGGCGCGAAGCGCCGTCTTGGCGACCGGCCCATGGGGGTGCGCCTTCGCCGCGCGCACGTCGCCCCCGGCGCGGGTTCGCACCGTCGTCCTGGGCCGTCAAGGAGACGGCCGTCAACGCCGCCGTCATCAGCACGAGAAGGGCCTTCACTCGCATCCGAATTACCTCGTCACGACCCGACGGTCGGCGACCCGAGGATCGTACACCCGAAGGCAGGTCGGGAGGTGCGCATCTCCGGTGGAGCGGCGGAGTTTTCGCGGGTGGCGGTTCCGCAGCCGCGCGCTCTCAGCGCTTCGACCAAATGCGCGTGTTGAGGTTCAGATCTTCGACGAGGCCCGTGATGAAAATGAGGTCTTCAACGTTTTGGCGATGGGTTTCCGGGTCGAGCAGGGATTTGCCCTTCTCGGGTTCGAACGCATCCCGCGACCGCGGGATGGCGAGGCACATGATGGATTGGGTGAAGCCGATGTGCAGGCCGGAGCCCGAGCGTTTGCGGACGGCGAGGATCCGCTGCATCAAGGCGGGGGTAAGGATGTAGCGGGCTTCGACTTGATCGGTGCCGTAGACCACGAAGGCCTTTTCGAACTCCGGATCGTCCATGCGGATGACGGCGTCGCGGGAAGCGTTCATGCTCTGAAGCCAACGACCGAAGCCGCCGAAGGTCGATTCGGCCGTGTCCGGCAGCACGACGAATTCTCCGGTGAATTCCTTGTGGAAGTCGACGAGGACGAACCACCCCCGGAAAATCGTGTGCCAGTGGGTGCGACGACGGCCGTTCGAGTCGCGCGATTCAGTCTTGTATTCCGCGAGCACTTCCGAGCAGCGCAGTTGCGTCTTGCCGATCCATCCCGAGACTTCGTCCTCGCAACCGTAGCGGTCGACGCGTTCGTTGAAGATGCGCGTCCCGATGAACTCCGATGCGGCGATGCCTCCCGTCGGCTTGTAGGTCAGATCCGGGTGGACGGCTTTCACGATGCGATCGACGACCCGGGGCTTCCACGCGGCGAGAAACGCATCCCATATGGTGGAGCGCCAGGCGCTGCCGATCCACATGGCGAGGAGAATGCCGCCGAGTCCCGCCCACCACGGAATGGCATCGAGCCACCACAGTGCCGCGAGGAACAGATAGACCGGCACACAAATGAGGAAGGCGCGAGCCGCTCGATCGGAGGCGGATGTCCGCTCCCGTTCGAGGGCGCTCAAATCCGGAGCGATTTCGCTGCGGAAGATCGCCTTGAACGCGTCGAAGGA
>CAIWVZ010000422.1 GCA_903916245.1 uncultured Planctomycetota bacterium
CGCCCCCGCCGCACCGACGCCGTTGGTCCGCGTGGCCTCGCCGAAACGTCAGGCGCTCGATCGAACCCTCGAATTCACGGGAGACGTCGAAGCCCTCGAGCGCGTGGACGTCGTACCGAAACTCCTCAACGTGCGCGTCGAACGCCTGTTGGTCGACGTCGGAGAGACCGTCGCCGCGGGCGCCGAGATCGCGATTCTCGACGGAACCGACGCGAAAGCCGCCCTCGACGAGGCCGTGCTCGCCGAGAAAGACGCCGACACGAAGATCCGGGAATGGGAAGTCGCGAAGCGCGAACTCGAAGCCGAACGTCGCGGGCAGGAATCGACGCTCGACCAGTCGAAGAAGGCCCTCGATCGCGCGAAGGCCCAAGCGGAACGCGGAGCCATCTCGCAGGAGGCGCTCGAAACCGCGCAGTCGAAGTTCGACATGGCGCGCGCCCAGCTCGACAAACTGAATATTTCGCTTCAAAAATCGGACATCGGCGCGGAATCGGCCCGGAAGGCGAAGGACAAGGCCAAACTCGACCGTGAGCGGGCGGAACGCGACGTCGCCTACGCGACCGTGAAGGCCCCGATCTCCGGAATCATCGCGAAACGTCAAGGGAAACTGGGCAGCCTGACGTCCGCGGCGATGCCCCTGTTCGACCTTTACGACCCGAAGACCGTCGTCGTGACGGTGCAGGTCACCCAACGCGACCTCCCGTCCCTCCGGGCCGGCCTCCCCGCCGAAGTGCGGAGCGAAGCGTGGCCCGGGAAAACGTTCCCCGGCAAGGTGACCGTCGTGTCCCCCGTCGTCGACCCGACCGCGGGCACCGTGGCGATCCGGATCGGCCTCGAGGACGGCGGCGTTCTGCAACCCGGCCTCTTCGTCACCGGTCGCATCGTGCTCGACACGCGACCGGGCGCCCTCACCATTCCACGCAAGGCGGTTCTCTACGAACGCGAGCGCCCCTTCGTCTTCAAGATCGACGGAGCGTCGGGCTCGCCGCGCGTCACCCGCGTCTGGTTCCGCGAAGGCTTGGCGGGGCGCGACGAAGTCGAAGTGCTCCCCGAAGGCGGCGCGTCGATGCTCGGCGAGAACGACAAGATCGTCCTCGTCGGCCAAGACCGACTGCGCGACGGCGACGGCGTCGAAATCGAAGGTCCGACCACCCGCACCAACTCCTGAGGCGCTCCCATGTCGGAACCCGTCGGCAAAGACAAGGGCGTGCCCGAATCCGGGTTCGCACGTTTCGTCGTCACCCGCCCCGTCGCGGTGACGATGATCGTGCTCGCCGTGTGCGTGTTCGGTTGGGTCTCGCTGACCAAACTCCCGGTAACGCTGCTCCCGGAACTTTCGTACCCGACCGTGACGGTACGCACGGACTACCCCGGCGCGGCCCCCGCCGAAGTCGAGGAACTGGTCACCCGACCGCTCGAAGAGAACCTCGCGGTCATTCCCGATCTCGTCGGCTACCGCAGCATCTCCCGAGCGGGCGGATGCGACGTCATCCTCGAATTCGCCTGGAACACGAAGATGACCTTCGCGGTCCAGGACGTGCGTGAAAAAGTCGACCAAGTCCTTCCTCGCCTTCCGCGCGGCGTCGAACGCCCTCTGATCCTCCGTTACGATCCGACGTTCGACCCCATCCTGCGACTCGGGCTCCACGGCAGCGACGACCTCGTCCGCCTGCGGACGTTCGCGGAGGACGATCTTCGGCGTCGGCTCGAAACCGTGCCCGGCGTCGCCGCCGTCAAGGTGAAGGGCGGCATCGAGCGCGAGATCCGCATCGAGCTCGACGAAGCCCGGCTCCGTCAGGCGAAACTCTCGCCGGAGACGATCAATCAACGCCTTCAAGCCGAAAACGTCAACGTCGCGGGCGGCATCCTGCGCGACGGCGACGTCGAATATCTCGTCCGCACGCTGAACGAATTCCGGACGCCCGCGGAAATCGGCGACCTCGCCGTCGGTGTCCAGAACGGCCGGCCGCTGCGCATCGCGGACGTCGGACGCGTCGTCGACAGCGGCAAGGAGCGCGACGTCGTCACGCGCATCGAAGGGCTCGAGTCGGTTGAAATCGAGATCTTCAAGGAAGCGGACGCGAATCTCGTCGGCGTCGCTCAGGCGGTGAAGGAACGCCTCTACGGCAAAGCGTGGCGCACCACGCTCGTGGACGGGCGATGGAAAGGCGAACCTCCCGAACCGACGGAGAAGCCCAAGTTCGGCATGGGTGGAAGCGGAATGAGCAAGCCCGTGCCGCCGCTCGCGTCGATGGTTCCTCCCGGCACGAAGCTCGATCTCCTTTCCGACCAGTCGACGTTCATCGAAAGCAGCATCGACGAGGTGAAAGCGAACGCGTGGGAGGGCGCCATCCTCTCCGTCATCATCCTCTTCGCCTTCCTCCGCCGCGCCGCGCCGACGTTGATCATCGCGATCGCGATCCCGCTCTCCATCCTCGCCACCTTCGCCCCCCTTCTCATGCAGGGCGTGTCGCTCAACGTCATGTCCCTCGGTGGTCTCGCGATCGGCGTCGGCATGATGGTCGACGACGCGATCGTCGTCCTCGAAGCGATCACCCGACGTCGCGACGAAGGCGAGTCTCCGATCGCCGCCGCGATCAACGGCACCCGCGAGATGGGCCTCGCGGTCTCGGCGACCACGCTGACGACGATCATCGTGTTCCTCCCCATCGTGTTCGTCGACGGCGTCGCCGGACAGGTGTTCCGCGATCAGGCGCTCGCGATCTGCTGGAGCCTCACCGCGTCGTGGGTCGTGTCCGTCGGCGTCGTGCCCATGCTCACGACGCTCGAAGTCTCGCCCACCGACGGACGGCGCCGCCGATTCGATCTCGCGGCGCTCGGGCGTCTCGCGTGGCCTTCGCGTTCGGCATCGGCACGTGCCTTCGACGACGGTCGCTTCGCCTTTCCCGGAGTGCTGTTCCGACTCCCGATGTTCGTGATCCAATGGCCGCTCGAAATCGCGGCGCGCCTCGCGGGAGCGGCACTTCTTCTTCCTCTCGCCGCCGTAGGCATCGCCTTGATCGCGGGATGGCGCCTCTGCATCAAACTCCTCAAGTGGCCTCTCGACCTTTTCGATTTCGGATTCGCGGGCTTCGAGAAGGGCATCGACACGCTTCTCCGCGGGGCACTCCGCCGCAAAGCGGTCACGGTCGGCATCTCGCTCGCGCTCGTCGGATCGGCGTGGTGGGGTTCGCAATTCCTGAAGCACGACCTCGTCCCCCGCGTCCGCCAAGGCCTTTTCTACGTCGAATGTCAGTTCGACATCGGCACCTCGATCGAACGCACCGATGAACGCGTCCGGGACCTCGAAGCGTCGATCCGCGGCGCACTCGTGAACGGAGGCGTCAAGGTCGCGAGCCTGTCGACCGTCGCGGGTGTCCCCCGCGACACCATCGCGAAGCCGGGCGACGGCCCGCATACCGCGCGGGTGTGGGTCCGCCTCGAATCGACGGCCGATCTCGGTGTCGTCGAAGACCGCGCACGGGAAATCGCGGTGGCGGCGGCATCCCGCGTGGCGGGCGCGGGCACACCCCTCGTCGACGCGCCGTCCCTCTTCCAAACGCGCACTCCGCTCGAAATCGAAATCGTCGGCAACGACGTCGAACGCCTCCGCAGAGCCGCGACCCTCGTCGAAAAAGAGATCGCGTCGATGCCGGGCGTCATGTCGGCGCGCTCGACCGTGCGTCGCGGGCGCCCCGAAGTGGTCGTCCGGTACGACCGCGAAGCCCTCGCCCGCTACGACCTCCGCCTCGGA
>CAIWVZ010000423.1 GCA_903916245.1 uncultured Planctomycetota bacterium
GATGTCGAGCTCGGCGGCACGGAGCAGTTGTTCAATCTGATGGTGGGGCGCGATCTCCAGTCGGCCGACGGTCAGGAGCCGCAGGTCTGCATGACGCTGCCGCTGCTGATCGGTCTCGACGGAACCCAAAAGATGTCGAAGTCCTACGGGAACACGATCGGCATCTCCGACGCCCCGGACGACATGTTCGGAAAGACGATGAGTCTGCCGGACGCGCAAACGCGCGCGTGGTTCACCTTGCTCACCGATGTTCCGGCGGATGACGTCGAACGCCTGTGCAACGGCCACCCGCGCGACGCCAAGGTCGCACTCGCCCGTTTCATCGTCGCGCGCTACCACGGATCCGAAGCCGCGGATGCGGCGGTGGAGCGGTTCCGTCGGGTCTTCTCGAACAAGGAGGTTCCCGAGAACCTCCCCGAGATCGGCGTACCCGTCGGACTTCGACGTCCGGACGGGCACTACGCGGTCTTGGATCTCGCGATGCTGCTCGGACATCTGAAGTCGAAGTCGGACGCTCGGCGATTGATCGCGCAAGGGGGATTGTCCCTCAACGGGACCAAGGTCGTGGATCCCTCCGGGTCGGTCGTCGTGAAATCCGGAGACGTATTACGCGCGGGCAAGCTGCACTTCGGAAAACTCGTCGTTCAGGACTGAGGACACACGTGGAATTCGATCTCGTCATCAACGGTGGTCGCGTCTATCTCGACGGCAAGTTTTCGGCGTGCAATATCGGTGTCGCGGAGGGGCGTGTCGCGGCGCTGACCCCGGAGCCGTTGCGGGCACGCATGGGTGGCACGTCCCTCGACGCCGTCGGGCGCCTCGTTTACCCGGGCACCATCGATACGCACGTGCATTTCCGTGATCCGGGGCGCACGGACAAGGAGGACTTCGGGACCGGAACCGCGGCGGCCGCCGCGGGCGGAGTGACGACCGTCCTCGACATCCAAAACAACATTCCACTGACCACCGACGTCGATGTCGCGCGAGCGAAACTCGACGAGATCGCCCCGAAGGCTCGCGTCGACTTCGGCATCTACGGATCGGTCGGGGTGCAGAATCTCGACAGGCTCGCCGGTATGGCCGACCACGTCGTGGCCTACAAGGCGTTCATGACCAAGTCGGTCGGCCCGCTGACGGTGACCGACCTCGGGGATTTGTCGAAGGCGTTCATCGCACTCCGTGGGCTCGGGAGGGTATTCACCATCCACGCCGAGTCGGACGCCATCGTCCAGGTGGCGAAGGAAGGACTGCCGGACCACATCGCCTCGCACGTGAAGTCGCGTCCGCGCGTCGCCGAATGGGTCGCCGTGGCCGAAGCCCTCGAACTCTGCCGCGAGTACCGGGTTCCGCTGAACATTCCGCACATCTCAACGGGGCGTGCGGCCATGCTCGTCGGTCGTGCCAAGGAAGAGGGGCTGCCCGTTTCAGGCGCGACCTGTGCGCACTACCTTCACTTCACCGACGACGACGTCGTCGCCGGGGGAGCGGAGTGGAAGGTGAATCCGCCCATCAAGTTCGCCGAGGATCGCGAGATCCTCCTTCAGGCCGTGAAGTCCGGCGTCGTGGACCACGTTCATTCGGATCACGCGCCCCATACGCGTGAAGAAAAGTCGAAAAACTTCAACGCCGTCCCCTCGGGCATTCCGGGAGTTCAGCATCAGTTGCCCGCCCTGCTCGACTTGGCGGCGTCGGGACGCATCGGCTACGAGGATGTCGGGCGTCTCCTCTGCGACGGGCCTGCGCGCGCCTTCGGGCTTCGTGCGGGGCGTCTTTACGCCGGGAGCCCCGCGGACATCGTGATCGTGGATCCTGCGGCCGAGACCGTGTCGTCGCCCTCCGATCTTCTTTCGAAAACGGGGCATTCGATCTGGTGCGGACGCCGTGTCCGTGGGGCGGTCGAACGCACGATTCTCAAAGGCGTCACGGTGTGGTCGCGGTCCGACGGACTTCGGGAATCGGTCCGCGGAACTCGCGTCGCCGCACAGGTCTGAAAAAGACGTCGGCGGCTTCATCCGAAGATGAAACCGCCGAATCTTTGATCGTTGGAAGATCAGACGCCGGTGGCGTCGTCGAGCTTGTCGAGGACGTCGTCCACCTTTTCGCCGACCTTGTTCTTGATCGAGTCGAACTTCGACACGGCACCGCCGGCGACGTCGATCGCGGTGATCGCCAACTCGGTGGATTCCGCGCCGCGCTCGTCGTTCAGGAAGTTCTTGATCCAGTTCTTCATGTCATCTCGTTTCTGATTACGCGACTTCGATCCGATGGCACCGTGAACGGCACCTGAGCAAAATGCTCTGCGGGAAATGTTACCGCACGGGGGATTCAGTCACGGATCAACGCAGGAAAAAAAGCGACGCGTCGGACATCGAATGCGACGGACGAAGAGCCGACTCGAAAAAACTTCGGCGGTCTCACCCGAGAGTGAAACCGCCGAAAGGGGACCCTTTTTAAGGATCAGACGCCGGTCGCGTCGTCGAGCTTGTCGAGCGTTTCGTCGATCTTCTCGCCGACCTTGTTCTTGAGCGCGTCGTAATTCGAGACCGCACCACCGGCGACCACGATGGCCGTGATGGCCAATTCGGTGGATTCGGCGCCGCGCTCGTCCTTGAGGAAGTTCTTGATCCAGTTCTTCATGTTGTTGCTCGCTAGCTAGTCAGTGGCTTCAGTGTTTGTGAGAACACCCGGGGTGCTCACCCCGCGCTCGAAAGCATACAGCCTCGGTTTTCGGACTACAAGCAAAGCCGGGAAAAAATGCCCGCGTCTATCTATTTGGAGGCGCTTGCATTAGCGAACTTCGACCGCGATCTCCGGGCGATCTCCAGGTTGCGATCCACATCGGAACCGGACACGACGCGCCCCCAAAGGGCCACCGCTTCGGATTCGTTTCCCGCAAGCGCCCGAGCGAGCGCGAGGTTTCCGACGTAGTCGGCGTCGGCGGGGTCACCCGCGTACGCCGCCTCGAAATCGCGGGTAGCGTCCGCCAAACGGCCGTCGAGGAGGTGGCACATGCCCCGGTTGTTCAAGAGGACGCCGTTGCCGGGAAACTGTTGGAGGCCTTGGTCCAATCGGGAGATGGCGTTCTTGACCCGTCCGTTCGCCAGCAGGATCTCCGCGGCCTCGGTGTAGGTTCCGAGGAAGTTCGGATAGTCCCGTTGGAGGCGGTCGAGGACGAACTCTGCACGTGCGGTTTCACCCTTGGAAGCAAGAACGCGTGCGGTCAACTGCAGCGTCTCGGCCGACGCGGGCTTCATGTCGCCGCCGTCGAACCAATCGAGATCCTTCTCGGGGGACGTCGCGCAACCCGTCGCAAGAAGAGCGCCGAGCAGCATCGATGCCGCCCAGGTGAGGCGTGATTGTCCGTCGATCATTCCGATCCTCCCTGCTTGATGTCCGTCTTGATGTCCGTTTGCTTCATCTCGCCCCAACGCCCTGAACGCGACTCTTGGAGGAGCAGCAAGGCGTCGCCGGAAGCGACCCCCGCGCCACCCGGAGGTGCGTCGTCGAGGGTCACCGAAACGCCGAACTTGGCGAACTCGCTCTTGAGGGTGGCCGCGCGTGCTTCTTTGAGAGCCGCCGTCTCTCCGCCTCGCAAGGCGATGCGTTGATGGCCTCCGTTCTTGAGCCCCGTCGCGAGGATCGCGACGTCGCGCTTGCCGAGCGTCGTGAGTTCGGAGGATCCGCCGACGAAATGCGCGTCACCCAAGACGCGTTGCCGCAACACACCCTGCTTGACCTGATCGTCGAACGGATCGCGGACGAACATGCGATCGGCCGCCAATTTCCTGTCGTCGGAAACGACGATCATCGACCCTTTCGTCTCGGGAGCACCTCCGCATGCCGCGAGAGCGAGAAGGATGGCGCACGCCGAAATTGCGTTCCGGGGCGAGGGAGAATGGGTGTCGATCGTGGGCATCCTTGGGACTCCGTTCATGGGCATGGTCAATTCGGCGTCGCCTTCGCGAGGGCGTCGAACAGCATGCTGATGAGGGGAAAGATAATGAGAATCAGCGTCGAGGGAAGGAGAAAAACCGCCAACGGGAAGAGCGTCTTGACGGAAGCTTCGTGGGCCTTCTCCTCGAGGTTCTGAAGTTCTTCGTGGCGAATCGAGTCCGCGAGGACTTGGACCATCGCGGAGACTTCCGTCCCGAACCGCTGTGTTTGGGCGAGGAGCAAGCCGAGTGAGCGGAATTGCGGAAGCCCCGTGCGTGCCGTCGCGGCCTCGAGCGCGGGCCCCCAATCGGATTGGAGATTCACCTCGAGATCGATGCGCCGCATTTCCTCGGCGAGAGGATTGTCGACGCCTTGAAGGCTCATGGTCACCGTACGCCAAGCGCTGATCAGGCTCATGCCGCCCTGAATGGAAATCTGCAACAGGTCGAGCATGAGGGGGAAGTCGGCGGAAAGGGCGGCGCGGCGTTTCGTCTGTTTCCAACGCAACCACGTACCCGGAATCCACCAACCGAGGACCGCGCCGGACATCGCCACAGCCCCCGATGCGACGACCGATACACCGGGGCCGCCACCGAACATCATTCCCGCAACCGCGCCGGCGAGCGTCGTCGCGATTCGGACGATCCCGAACCACATGCGGGTCTTCGGGTCCGTGATTCCGGCGAGAAGGAATTGATCGCCCGCTTGACCGGTCACCAACGAGGCGACGGGGTCTTCGTCGCGATCGTCCGCCCAGATGTCCGCCGCACCTTCGGTACGACCGCCGCCCGTCGCGTTGCGACGGAGAGCGAGGATGGCACCGATGAGCGCCGAAACGGCGGCGGCGGCCAAAAGTACCTGCTGGAGGGTCATGCGGCCGCTCCGTCACCATCCGCCTCGATACGACTCAACCGTTGGGTCGCAAGAAGACCGAGGGTCAGCATGATGGCCGCGGTCGCGAGGACCCCGTGCCCCTCGTCGGTGTTGAAGAGGAAGTCGGAGTAACCCGAGACGAGTCGGCTCAGCAACGTCACCGCGAAAATGGGAAGGACGGCGAGGATCAGCGCGGCCATCCGGGAGTAGGCGACGATCGTGCGCGCACGTCGGTGCACACGGTCGCGTTCGATCAGGGCGAGGGACAGCCGATCCGTCGTCGAGGCGATATTGCCACCGGCCGTCAACTGCACGATCAAAGCGAGACCGAAAGCTCGAAGCCCCGGTTCGGGGGCCGTGAGCAGCACCTTGCGGATCGACTCCGTCAGTTCTTCGCCGAGGCTTTCGCGTTGAACGATTTCGCGAAACGCCCTACGTGCGTTGCCCTTCGACTCTTCGGCGAGGATGTGCATCATTCCCGACAGCGGGATCCCCGATCGCAGCGAGCGGCTCGCGGTGCCTACGGCTTCCGCGGCGTGGCGTTCTTCCTCGAGGCGATGGGAAGCGCGTCGTCGGGCGGCGCCGATCGACGAGATGCCGTACGTCGCGACCATCACGGCGGAACTCAGCATGGGTTGGTCCGCGACGAGCCACAACCACACGGCGGCGGCGGTGCCGAGCAGAAATACGAGTCGGAGCCAGGAGAGCGACGATGTTCCCGACGGCTTGGCGCCACCGCGGGCGGTGAATAGGTACCAGAGGGCGCCGACGAGAGCCGCAGCCGCCGCGGGAGCGATCCACGCGTTCATCGGCGAGCTCCCGAAACGAGGGCTCCCGCCTGGAACGTCGAAGGGGGCGGTGCGAGGCCGAGGACTTCGAGTCGCGGGATAAAGCCGGGGACGGCGCCCGAGGCGGAAAAACGACCCGTGGCGGCGCCGTCGCGGAACGCCGTGAGTTCGTGGATGTGGATCGGGCGGAGCACCACGCCGTCCGCGTTCGAGTCCGTGACTTCGGCGATTTCCTCGATCACGCGACGACCGTCGGGGAGGCGTGCGACGTGGACGACGAGATCGACGGCGTCGGCGATGTAGTCGCGGACGACGCGGAGCGGCACGTCGATGCCACCCATCGACAACATCGACTCCAAACGACTCAACGCTTCGCGCGCGCTGTTCGCGTGAATCGTCGTCATCGAGCCCTCGTGCCCCGTGTTCATCGCTTGAAGCATGTCCAACGCCTCGGCGCCGCGACATTCGCCGACGATGATGCGGTCGGGGCGCATACGGAGCGCGTTGCGCACGAGGTCGCGCGTCGAAACCGCGCCGACGCCCTCCGTGTTCGCCGGACGGGTCTCGAGACGAACGACGTGATCTCCCAGGAGGCGCAATTCGGCGGCGTCTTCGATGGTGACGATGCGTTCGTGAATCCCGACGTGTCCTGAAAGTGCGTTCAGAATCGTCGTCTTGCCCGCGCCGGTTCCTCCCGACACGAGGAGATTCATTCGTCCCGCCACGGCCGCTTTGAGAAGGGCGCGCGAGGCGTCGGCGATCGTTCCGTTTTCGACGAGCGCGTCGAGGGTGAACGGATTTTCCGGAAACCGACGGATCGACAACTGCGGCCCGTCCACGGCTACCGGCGGAATGACCGCGTTGACGCGCGAACCGTCCGGAAGACGCGCATCCACCATGGGGGAACGCTCGTCGATGCGACGTCCCGCGTTGCGCACCAATCGCTGAATGACGTGCGTGAGATGCCCCGGGTTGCGAAAACTGGTCGGACTTCTTTCCAACAGTCCGCGACGTTCGACGAATACCTTGTCGTGTCCGACGACGAGAACGTCGGTCACCGTCGCGTCGGCGAGCAAGGGTTCCAACGGCCCGAGGCCGAACATGTCGTCGAGCACGCCTTGGATGAGGGACTTCCGTTGGTCCGCGGAAAGGCGGACCCCGGAGCGATCGATCAAACTCTCGACGCGTGTGGCGCACTCGCGGGTGAGCTGAGCGCGGTCGAGCTTGTCGGCGGCTGCGAAGTCCAACGACCCGAGAAGGCGGTCGTGGATTTCACGACGGAGGGTTTCGAAGTCTTGGGCCACGGTGATGGAGGCTCAGCGAGCGGAATCGGTCGAGGCGGGACGACTCTCGGGTTGCGCGTCCGCCGCCGCAACGCGCGGCGCGTCCGATCGCTTCCACGCGCCTGGACCCGTCAATCCGTCGAGACCGAGCCCTTTAAGGCGTACCTTCGGGCTTCCGATGTCGAGGCGACCGGAGAGGGAGCCCTCCATGAAGAGTTCCCAATCGTCGGGGGCGGTGTGCAGATCGCCCGGGACCGGACGATCCATCGCGTTGTCGATGGGTTCGACGAGATCGGCCGTCACCATGACCACCAGTTCCGTGTGGTCCTGTTCATAGCGAACGCTGCGGAAGAGGGTGCCGAGGATCGGAAGGTCTCCGAGTACGGGGACGCGCGATCCGCGTGTCTGATCTTTGCTGCGGAGGAGGCCCGCCATCGCGAACGACTGGCCGCTTGCGAGTTCGATCGTCGTCTTCGAGCGACGGGTAATGACGCTCGGAATCGTGAACCCGTTCTGCTTGACCGCACCGATTTCGCTGAGTTCGCTGACCTCCGGTGCGACCTCCAACCGGATACGACCTTCACCCAAAACGTGGGGACGGAAATTGAGGCGGACGCCGAATTCCTTGTACTGGATGGTGACGGTGCTTCCGCCGGAATTGAGCGCGCCCTGCACGACCGGGACGGGGAACTCACCACCCACGAGGAACGTCGCCTCTTCGCCGCTTACGGCGACGAGATTCGGTTCGGCGAGAAGACGCACGTAGCGGTTTTCGCTGAGCGCTTGAAGGTAGGCTTCGAGATTCGCGCCCGGCACGCCGGCGAAGAGCGTCGTGGCGCTCGACACGGGAGATCCGGCGCTGTCGAACGCGAAGTTGGGGTTGGCCGCCGAAGCGCCGGCTTGCGGCGAGATCGACACGGGTTGGAACGGGCTTCCGCCCGGGGACTGGAGGCCGCCGAACGCGTCGCTTCCGCCCATGACGCCGCCGAACGAAAGTTCACGAATGGCCGACCGACTCGCTTCGGCGATACGAACGCGAAGCTGAACCTGCTGAAGGCCCGCGACGCGCGTCATGTCGAGCCACTTGAGTCCCGTACCGTCCATGTACTTCGTGAGCAACTCGGCTTGACCGACGTCCGTATGGACGCCGCGTACCGCCACGGTGTCTCCGACGTCTTCGACCGACAGCGACGAGCCGAACAGCGATCGGATGCGTGTCTGCAAATCCGTGCGATCGAGGACGACCTTCACGGTACGTGCGGAGGAGGTGCCGTCTTCGAGGTAGGCGTAGACGTCCGTCGTCCCCGGCGATTTTCCGATGACCATGATCTCGTCCGGCGCGATCGGCTTCGCGTCGGCGGTCTCCGGTTTGGAGACGACCACCGTCCGCGCGCGACCGCCGAGTTTGATCGGAATCGAAGATCCGACGTTCACCTGCATCGTCGAATGCGATGACGCGGGGGACGTGGTTTGAGCCGAAACTGCCGATGACGCGAACACGAACACCGCGACGAGAAGGCCGCGCACGAAGGTGTCGTTCATTTCTGGTCCTTGGAGGCGTCGTTGGACGGACGGCTTTCGGCCGCTTGGGGGAAGGCGTGCGTGCTCGAGGTTTCACCGCGAATGACGGTGACTTCCCACGGCTTCGAAACCGCCGGGGCGGCGGCCTTCTTGTCGACCGGGGAAACTTTCGGCTCGTCGGGCTTCGACGTCGCGACGACGGGAGCCGGGGGCGAGATCGGAGCTGCGGGAGCCTCGTCCTTCGGACGGGTACCGGAAATATCGTGGGTCGTCACGCTGACGTCGGAAGTGGTTCCGTTCGAGGCGGGCTCCGACTCCGGTCGCAGGACGATTCCGACGTCACCCTTCGAGGAAGCGAGTTCGATCGCCGCCGCTTGCTCCGGCTTGACCGCGAGCGTGACGGAGATCTTGCGAAGGATCGTCTTCTTGTCGACGTTGTCGATCGAGCGCGAACCGATGGCGTCGTTGTTCACCGCGACGACCTTGACGCCCGAAACGACGGTGCGCGTCACCGCGTCCCGAACGCCTCCGGAACGGTTCGGAAGGTCCATCGTGACGAGAACATCGACGAAGGCGCCCGGGTAGAGCATGACCGCGAGTTCCGGCTCGCGGAGAGTGACCGTCGCCGCGCGGTAGCCCGTGGGCAGAAGCCCCGCGATGCTCGGCCCCGAACCCTTGGCGACCAGGTCGGAGTCCTTGATCTGACGCCCCTTCGGGATGTCGATCAGCAGCGTCCTTCCGACCAGAATCGACGCCGCGCGGCTGTCGGAGGGGACCGTCTGACCTACGTTGGTCGCCAAATCCGTCAGCATCAACTTGTGGCCCGCGGGCAAATCGCGTCCCGCGACGACGACGATCGCCGCGGGGCCCTTGTTGACGCTGTCCGCTTCGGCGGCCGACTGATAGCCGACCACCAGCGCGGCCGCGAGGAGCGAAAGCACGAGTCCCGTGAGCAGGTTGCGGGAGTTCTTCATGGACGTTCTCCGACCCGTTCTTCGCGAGAAGTCACGGATCCGGTTCCTTCACCGCCGACGCACGGCCCCGAAGGGTCGCGGGCAACGGCATGATTTTAGACAGCCCCAGAAGGCGATTGGTGGAGTAGGGGATTTCCACGGTGATTTCCACGCGCGTGCCGGCAGCGACGACGGCGGGGTCGGCGGGGACGTAGGTGATCGTCGCACCGGTGAGCCCCGCGTCCTGCAGCGAGGCCACGATGCGCGCGTCGACGCCGGCCGCCGTCGAATCCGAAAGCGAGGCTTCGCGCGCACCGACACGGGCGGCGTGATCGACTTGGATCGATTTCAGCAGTGCCCACCCGTATTCGAATCCGGCGAACATGACGAGCAGCATCAGGGGAAGCACGACCGCGACTTCGATCGTTTCCACTCCGCGCTCTCCGCGCGCGAATTTCTTGATGTCGTTGCAACGCATGTTCATGTCCTCAACGCACCGTCCACCACCACGTGGCCAACAGACCGGACAGGATCGCCGGCGCATACGGCACCCAGTGCTTCGGGCGTTCGATCGGCGTGCTGACGTCCTTCACGGGGTCGGCGTCCTCGGAGGAACCCGAGGCGCGACGGATGAGAGACCGCAATCCGCGTCCGATTTTTCGGCTGAATTCGTAGCGCGTCATGAAGATTCCGTGGACGATCATCATCGGAACCTCGCGAATGAAGCCCTGTTTGATCATGACGGAAATCGACCAAACGACGCCGCAAATCGTTACGGCGAGGACCAAGGTCGCGGCTTTCGCGATGCCGAGCCACGCCCCGAGCGCGAGCATCAACTTCGCGTCTCCGGCACCGCCCCCCGCGATGGCGTACGCCAACACGAACACTCCACCGGCGAACGCGGCTCCCCCCAAAGAGGCTTTCGTTCCCTCCCATCCCGAAATAAAGGTGGCGTAACTCAACCCACCGATGAAGAGAGGAAAGGTCAAGTAGTTGGGAATCTTCATCGAGCGAAGATCCGTCGCCGTCGCCCACACGCAGCAAACGGTGAGCATGAGCCACATCCAAACGGGGATGGGGCCCTCCATCACGATGGGGGCAGGGGACGAAGTCTGCATCGTCGGGACCCGCGACTCTCCGGATTGGTTGTAAACGGTTGCGATGTAGGGACGTTCCGATGATATACTGCCATGAAAATGGCGGCAATGAACTTGAAGCGGACAAAAAAGTGCGCTTTACGTCCGGACGCGGGCGTGGCGACCATCAACCTCGTCACTTTGATCCCGGCTTTCATCGTCATCACCTGGATGGCGGCGGAGGTCGGGTTGGCGTTCCGTATGGTCGGCATCGCGCGTGACGCCGCCGAGACGGTCGCGCTCGCGGCCGCGGCCCGGTATCGAGACGGGTTCGACGCCGCCGCGTTGGACGGGACGACCGCCGCTCTCGGCTATACGGTCGGAGGACGGCCGTTGGTCGTCGACTTCGGGACCAAAATGAACGGCGGGACGGATGTCGCGTTCGGTCGTTGGGACCCCGTGACGCGTGCGTTCGCGGTCGATGCCGACGGGGGGCCGGCGGTCCAGGTCCGGGTCCGGTTCGGCGACGACCACCCGAACGGGAGCGTCGGGCTCCTGATGCCGGGACTGTTCGGAACGGGTCCTTTCTCGTTCGAGCGCACCGCGGTGGCGGTCTATGTCCCACCGCGCCACACCACCTCGTTGCGCATCGAAGGCTCCGGGGCGGAAACTCTCCGTCTCGGCGATACGGCCCGCGTCGTTTCCTACGGCGGTGTCTCGGTGCTCTCGGGCTCCGCTCGCGCCGTGAACATCGGAATCGGCCCCGAGGTGGAGGCCTCCGTCCTGCGACTTGGGGGAACACTGCCCGAGGCCTCCGCGGACGCGATCGACGCCGCCGTCGAAGAGTCGGCGATCTTCGCCGTCGAGCCCTTTGCGGATGATCCGATTCCGTCGATCACGGGTGCCCCGGGTGCCGTTTCCGCCGATCCGGTCGGCACGACTCGGCTTTCGCCGGGGGTTCACGGCCCCGTGAACGCGACCGCGGGGATCCTGATTCTCGAGGCCGGCCTCCATCAATTCGTGGGCGGCTTCGAAATCGGAGGCACGGCTCAGGTCATCCTCGAGAACGCGACCCTACAACTGGCGGACGGCACGACGATGGCCTTGTCCGATCAAGCCTCGATCAAGGGGACGCCGATGGTCGGTCTCGCCGGATTCGAAACGTGCTGGTTCCTCCATCGCGGAATCCCGACGCGTATCGAATGCTCGGGGCGAGCGGTGGTGGACGTCGACGGGTGCTTCTACGCTCCCAATGTCCAAGTGGCGCTCAGGGATGCGGCGACGTGGGATCTCGCCTCCGCCGTCGTCGAAGGCGTCGAGGGATTCGGCACCTCGCGTTTCGCCGTTGCGGGGAAGATCGACGCTCTCGACACGGCGCCGCTCGCCGGACGCGCTCGCCTCGTTCGCTGATCCGAACGGACCGCCCGCAACGCGCGAGGGGCGCTCTTCCGGAGAAGAACGCCCCTCGTCGTGCCGACGGTACTCGAATCAGTAGCCGAAAGTCAGCTGCAGCCCGTTCGAGGATTCGAAACCGTCCGGGTGCAGCGTCGCGGCCTGAACGGCGATCGTCAGGCAGGCGATCGACGGGTCGCTCGGAAGCGTATCGGTGTACGACCATGATCCCGTCGCGTCCGACGCGAAGGTGTTGATCACGAAGGTCGGTCCGGCGACGTCGATGTAGAGCGGGCAGGCACCGATCGCGCCGGGCACCGCCGGAACGCCGCCGAAGCCCATGATTCCCGCGGCGTTGGGGCGTGCCCCGGACACCGACAAGGTACCGATTTGACCGAGGCGCGGCGGCAGGCCCGCGAGCGCGATCGGGAAGGCGCCGCACGACGTCCCGAACGTCGTCGCGACGGCCGACGACTCCGAAATGTTCAGGTAGAAGTTCCCGACGTCGCTCGACCCGTAGCCCGCGACCCGCACGAGGTAGTTCACGCCCGCCGTGACGGCGACGTTTTCGACGGTCGACTGCCAACCGTTCGGACCGCAGAGCCCGGTCGTGGTGCCCGCATCGTCGTTGCATCCGAGGAGCGCGAGCGACATGTCGTGCACGGTAATCTGAGAATCGCCCAGTTCACCCGGGAGATTGACCGCGTCGCCGCCGCAGGTCGAAAAGGTCGCCGTTCCCGTGCACGTCGGCGTGTAGATGAAGAAGAGATCGCGGAAGCCGATGCTCGGCGAGCAGGGGGTCGAGAATCCCGTGTGGTTCGCCGAGAGCGCGTTCGTGTTGTCGAACGGCCCGTTTTGTCCGCGCGTCACCACGATCGATCCCGTCGGGACATCGTTCGCGATCGTGTAGATGCCGATCGCGACCGCGGCGCTGCCGTTCGTCGCGCCGGTGGCGGTCGCCGTAATCGGGAAATTGAACGAGGCCGTCGTCGTCGAATACACGGTGGGGCGGTGAGAATAGACACCGTCGCCCGCGACGGCGTCGCCGTTGAGACCGTCATCGAGCATCGGCACGTTCGACGGCCCACCGATGGAAGTGGTGTCGATCGTCAACGCGAGATTCGAAACGGCGGCCGTCGGCGGCGCGTAGGACACCGACGCGCTGATCACCGGATCGCCGGTGATGAACCAGCTCGATTGCGACGCGGCCGCGATGACCGACAGTCCCGCCGGCGGGAAAGCCGAAGGGGTGTAGCGATAGACGAGGCCGTTGTCCGGCTTCTTGCCCGCCGCGGTCCCGACGTAGTGCCCGTTGGTCGCCGAGGAGGTCGTCGTGAACGGAGCCGACCACGAGAACGTGGTGGACGTCGACGTGCAGAGCTTGTAGTCCGTCACGGGAGAGGCGGTATTGCCTTTGATCCCAACGGACCCGGAGGTCGTCGCGGCGGGGAAGGCCGTGCTGCCGATGTCCCACGTTCCGTACGTCAATTCGATCACGCCCGTCGTTTCGTAGAGCTTCACTTGGAAGTCGAACGACATCGTGAGCAGTTGGCTGTTCGACGTCGCCGACGTCCAAGGCCGGAAGTTCGTCCACTGAATGACGCAGACGCGGCTGGGAGCGGTCCCGAGCGTTTCGACGCGGATCTCCGCGTTGGCATCCGCGGCCTGGAGATCGCGACCGAACGCGCCGACGGTTCGCGCTTGCGCGGTCGACGACGCGAAGTTGTAGGTCGTCGCCGAGCCCGCGACGTTCGAAATCTTGGCCCAACCGTTCGTCGAGACGCCCATGACGCTCGTCCAGCCCGAACCCGTGGCGGTTCCGCCGAACGGGAAATCGAATCCGATCGGAACGTTGTTGAAGAACGTATCGTCGATCCCGGCGCCCGATGCGAGAACGAGCCCGCCCGTGATGGGCGCATAGGGGCCCGGATTGTCGGTCGAGAACGTGTACGTGGCCGTTTGCTGCGCGAACGCGCTTAAGGCGACGACCACGAGGGCCGTCAACCCTTTGAACATCAACTTCATGACTTCTTCTCCCGAAGCGCCGAGCCGTCCCTCGGGACGGAGGCGCGAATCCCGACGCGATGACGACCCCGACGGCGGGGTGGCCGCGACGCGTCCTGTTCCACATCCCGTCGGGCACCATCACGAACCCGACTTCGGATAATACACACGAAAACGCGGGTTTTCGAAGTTTCCTCCAACATGGCGGAGTTTCTTCGTTCGGGGCCGCTTCGATTCCGCGGGCTTTACGTTTCCTGTCCGATTGGCGAACATCTTCCTAACTTCCCGTCCCGTTTGCACTTGCCTTCGGAGTTTCCATGCGCGCGATCGCTCTCGGCCTTCTCTCGTGCGGCGTCCTTTTTTCAGCTCCCGACGACGTCCGGATGAAGGACGGGACCGAGTACAAGAATCTCGCCTTGAAGAGCGAAACGAAGACTCAGATGGTCTTCGAAGACCTCGACGGCAAAAAACTGACGCTGTCGAAGGACAAGATCGCGGAGCACGTGAAGAAGCCGACGGTGCGCGAGACCTTCGCCGAAACGCGCAAAGCCTCCGATACCAAGGATCCGGCGAAATCGGCGGCGCTCGCCAAGGAAGCCGCGGCACTGGGTTTGAAGCGCGAATCGCGCGAACTGTGGAACGAGGTGCTGAAGATCGACGAACAGAACGCGGAAGCACGCGCGGCACTCGGGTTCGTCAAGGTCGGAGGCAAATGGATCACGGCGGCCGAGGCGGACGCGGCTTTCGAAAAGGAGAGCGGACCGGTCTACAAGGCGATCGGTTTGACCAAAGTCGACGGGAAGTGGACGTCGCCGGCCGACGTCGCGCGCAAGAAACAGAACCTCGTCGAGGTTCAGGGCGTGTGGGTCAAGCAGGAACAGTCGAAGAAGATCGCGGCCGACGGCCTTTCGTTCCGCGAAGGCGCGTGGCTGACCAAAGACGAAGTCGTCAAGTTCGATCAAGGCTTGCGTCGCGTCGGGCGCGAATGGAAGCCCGCGAAGGAATTCGATGCGGACAGAAGCACGTGGAAGGACCCTTGGGTCCTGAAGGGCCGCCGTGTCGAGGTCGTGTCGAACGCCCGGTACGAAGTCTCGGGGCGCACGTTGGCCATGGCGGATCAGGCGCTCGACGCGTTCGTCGCCTTCTTCGGTTGGGAGCCGGATTATTACGGAGACCGCGGTTTGCCGGTCGTGCTGTACGGTCGCACCGTCGAGGACTACAAATTTTTCGGCGGCCAAGCCACTCCGGATTGGGCGGCCGTACGGTCGAGCACCGACGGCGTGTTCTACATGCCCGCGTTCATGAAGACGCGCGGTGCCGCGGTGACGTATTTCTACGACATGTGGGGTCTCTACGCGTTTTGGTGGGGACCGCGAGGAGCCGTCGAAGCGTTCCTCGGACGCTTCGCGGATCTGACGAAGATCGACGGGAACATCTTGGACGCGGTTGCCGGTGGGTTTGCGTTCCGCAAGGGCGAATTGCACGACCCGCCGCCGATCAACTTCAACACGTGGCTGAACGACAAGACCCGTGCGTTCGAACCCGCTTCGAAGCTGCTCGATCGGAACCACCGTTCGAACACCGCCGAACACGTGCCGGCACAAAGCGGACTGTTCATTCACTGGCTCAGCTTGAACAAGAAGGACGAGCTGCGTTGGGCGATCATGAAGTGGCTCGCGGGCAAGTCGGACCGAAAGACGTTCTTCGCCGACGCGACGCGCGGTTGGACGGCCGAGGAAACCGACAAAGCCTTCGCGGAGTACGTCGAAACCTATCGCAAGGAGTGGCTGGCCCGACCGCACAAATGATCTCCGGCTGCGGACTTGTGCCGCCCGAAGTCGCTCCTAAGATCCACGCTTCGCGGATTCACCGGATGAAAGCCTGTCATCGCTGCCAGTCGCCTTGGGCCGAGCCCGGGCAACCCGGCTTCAACAACACCTGCGCGTCGTGCGGCATGGCGCTCCACGCCTGCGCGAACTGCCGTTTCTACGTGCCGAAGGGACAGGTTCGTTGTCTCGTGCCGGGTACGGAGCGCATCCTGGATTTCCGCGCCGGCAATCGTTGCAAAGCGTTCGAGTTTCTCGACGGGACGCCGGCGCCGCGGCAGGTCGCGGCCGAGGGGCACGACGATCCGCGCGCCGCGTTCGAGCGGTTGTTCAAGAAGCCCTGACCGGGTTCCGATGGGTCGATGGGATGCGCAACTCCTTTCTCGTCATAACAAGGATTATCAGACGTTGGCTCCGCGGCAAAGATCGGTTTCTCCGGTGTTTTCGTCAAGCAACGAGGGCCGCCACCCTTCAGGATGACGGCCCTCCACGGCACGGTCGATACGCCCGACGGAGCCTCAGCCCTTCACGGAAGCCGCAAGCTTGTTGAGCGCCGAGCCCGCGCGGAACCAGGCGATCTGTTCGTCGTTCAACGTGTGCTTCAACGTGACGCGGTCGGAGGTCCCGTCGGCGTGATGCAGGGTCGCCTCGAGAGGCTTGCCGGGGGCCAACGCGGAAAGTCCGTGCAGCGAAACGGTGTCGGTTTCGAGCACGCGGTCGTAATCCGCGGCGTCCGCGAACGTCAGCGGCAGGACCCCTTGCTTCTTCAGGTTCGATTCGTGGATGCGCGCGAACGACCGAACGATGATCGCGGCCGCACCGAGCCAGCGCGGCGACATCGCCGCGTGTTCGCGGGACGAGCCCTCGCCGTAGTTGCCGTCGCCGACCGCCACCCAACGACGCCCCGCCGCCTTGTAGGCGCGTGCGATGGTCGCGAAGGTCGCGCCACGCGAGCCGTCGAGTTGGTTCAGGCCCTTGCCCGCTTCACCGGTGAACGCGTTGACGGCACCGAGGAACATGTTGTCCGAAATGTTGTCGAGGTGGCCGCGGAATTTGAGCCACGTACCCGCCGGCGAGATGTGATCGGTCGTGCACTTGCCGCGTGCCTTGAGGAGCACCGGGCACGCCGTGAGATCCTTGCCGTCGAAGGCCGGGAACGGACTCAGGAGTTGGAGGCGCTTCGACGCGGGCGCGACCGCGATCGTGACGGTTCCCGAATCCCTCGGCGGAGCGAGGAATCCTGAAAGGTCGCGGACGAAGCCGTTCGGCGGAAGATCCGGCGCCACGGGTGGGGCCGCGAGGCTGAACGTGGGACCGTCCTTCGACTGAACCGGATCGGCGCAAGGGTTTTTGCCGAGATCGCCGTCGACGGCGAAGGCCATCACGATTTCCGGCGAAGCGATGAAGGTCTTCGTCGCTTCGTTGCCGTCGTTGCGACCTTTGAAGTTGCGGTTGAAAGACGTGATGATCGCGTTCGGCGTGCCGGCCGCCATGTCGTCGCGCTTCCACTGGCCGATGCAAGGGCCGCAGGCGTTGGCGAGCACCGTCGCCCCTGCCTTTTCGAGCGTTCCGAGCAAGCCGTCGCGCTCGATCGTGGCGCGGATCTGTTCGGATCCCGGCGACACCATGATCGGAACGTTGAGCATGCCGCCCGCGCGGAACACCTGCGACGCCACGTCGGCGGCGCGCGAAATGTCTTCGTACGACGAGTTGGTGCACGAACCGATCAACGCCGACGTGAGCTTCGCGGGCCAACCCTTTTCACGAACCTCCGCGGCGAACTTGGAAACGGGGCGCGCGAGATCGGGGGTATCCGGCCCGACGATCATGGGCTCGAGCGTCGCGAGGTCGATCTCGATGACGCGGTCGAAGTACTTCGCCGGATCGCGTTCGACTTCGGCGTCCGCCTCGAGAAGATGCGCGTGACGTGCCGCCGCGTCGGCGAGGTCCGCGCGATTCGTCCCGCGCAGATAGCGATCCATCGCGTTGTCGTAGGGGAACACCGAACAGGTCGCGCCGAGTTCGGCACCCATGTTCGTGATGGTGGCTTTGCCCGTGCAGGAAATGGCGCGGGCACCCTCTCCCAAGTATTCGATGATCCGGTTCGTGCCGCCCGCCACCGTCATGATGCCGAGGAGATGGAGGATGATGTCCTTCGGAGCCGTCCAGCCGTTCATGCGGCCTTTGAGCACCACTCCGACCAGTTCGGGGTTCTTGACTTCCCAAGGAAGCCCCGCGAGAACGTCGACCGCATCGGCTCCCCCGACCCCGCAGGCGACCATCCCGAGTCCACCCGCGTTCGGCGTGTGAGAATCGGTGCCGATCATCAATCCGCCGGGGAACGCGTAATTCTCGAGGACGACCTGGTGGATGATGCCCGATCCCGGCTTCCAGAAGCCGATGCCGAACTTCGCGCAGACGGTGCGAAGGAATTCGAACACTTCCGCGTTTTCGTCGTTCGCGATCATCAGGTCCTTCGTCGCACCCGCGTTGGCGCGAATCAGGTGATCGCAGTGCACGGTGGCCGGCACGGCGACCGTCGGAATTCCGCTTTGTGCGAACTGAAGGAGCGCCATTTGGGCGGTCGCGTCCTGCATCGCGACACGGTCCGGGCGCAACTGCAGGTACGACTTGCCGCGCGTCAAATCCTGATTCTTCGGATCGTCGAGGTGACCGAAGACGATCTTCTCGGCGAGCGTGAGCGGACGTCCGAGGCGTTCACGGACGACGGCGAGCGCCTTTTCGGCGCGGGAGTAGGTGGCGTTGACGGCGGCTGCGGTCGATTCGATGGCGACGGTCATGAACGGAATCTCCGCCGTCACTTTCCGAAGGAACCGTGCCTCCCCCAACCCCCTACCGGCGGCGACGCGCGACGCGCTTGGATGCGGGGCGCAATCGTCCGGCGAACGCGGTCAGCCGTTCCCATTGAACGTGGAGATCGTGTTCTTCCGAACCGATCGGCGACTTGAAGAAGAAGCCGAGATCCGGAAGGGCGCCCGAAAGTCCCGAGACGGCCGCCGCGTCGACCAATCGGCACAAGTCGAGGACGAGGGGTGCCGCGAGCACGGCGTCGCAACCTTGCCACGTGAACTGCATCGACATCCGGTGTCCGAGGAATCCCTCGAAATGGATGAAATCCCATGCAGTCTTGTTGTCGCCGAGGCTCGGCACGTAGTCGATACCGACGTGCGTATGGGGCGCGTATCCGAGCACGGACCTCAGCACCGCGTCCTTCGACTTCACCTTCGACGCCTTGTGTGCCGGATCGGACAGTACGAGACCGTCGCGGTCGCCGAGGATGTTGTAGCCCTGCCACGAAAGCACGCGCAGGGCTCGGTGGGCGAACATCGGCGCGAGCGCCGACTTGACCAACGTCTCCCCCGTCTTGCCGTCGCTGCCCGCCGTCGGGACGCCTTCGCGGCGCGCGTAGTCGACGACGGCGTCGTTCATCGCGGACACGCTCGGGGTGAAGTTCACCCACGGGCATCCCTCGGCGATCGCCGCCGCGGCGTAAAGCGATCCGGCACGCAGACCGCGTCCCGTCGACAACGCCTTCACGAGCCCCGCGGCGTCGCGGGGTGGTTCCGCATCCGGAGGAGGTTCCGTGGAGGCGAGATTGACGACGACCACGCGATCGAGACGTTCGGACGTTTTGAATTCGGCGATGTCGCGACGGAGACGGGCGACGGCCGATTTGGGAGTTTCACGGGACTTCACGGAACGACCGACGAACGCGCGAATGGCGGGGCCGCCTTGGAACGCGGTTCCCGGACGAATGTGCGCTTCGGCGGCCGCGAGCTGTTCGTCGATCGCGCGCAACCCTTCGGCCGGGATCGATCCGTTGGCCCGTGCGATTTCGAGTGCGGAGAGGTGAACGTCGCCCTCGCGAATGTCGTGACCTCCGAAGACCACGTCCCCGGGTTCGAACAGCGGAAGGCCGGCGAACGCGGGTAGATCCGTCACCAGGCCCGTCCGTGTCGCACGTCCGGCGGCCATGAGGTGGGTTCCCGCGATGAGCGTCGTGGCCAATCCCCCGCGGGCGCCGATGATCCAAATGCCGATGCGTGCCATGTGGTGTTCTAACGTGCCGAACGCGGAGTCGGTTCATCCGCGAGCCACGCGAGGTCGGAAACCGCGATCGGTACGTTGCGGCCGGATCCGAAGGCCTTGCGGGAGACGCGAAGTCCCGTCGGAGCCTGACGACGTTTGAATTCGGATTTCGCGAGAAGACCGACGAGGCGCCGAACCGTCGCCGGATCTTCGCCCGACGCGACGAGTTCGGAGGGCCCATGGTCGTGCTCGACGACCCGCCGGAGGATGCGGTCGAGGACGTCGTAGGGCGGCAGTGAATCCTGGTCCGTCTGCCCCGGCCGCAATTCGGCCGACGGCGGCTTGTCGATCGAGGATTGCGGGATGACCGCCCCGCGACGGTTCAGCGCCGCCGCGAGGGCGTAGACCTCCGTCTTCCAAAGGTCCGCAATGGGCGAAAGGCCGCCGCAGAGGTCGCCGTAGAGCGTCCCGTATCCGGTCGCGAGTTCCGACTTGTTGCCCGTCGACAAAAGTAGACTGCCCGTACGGTTCGAAACGGCCATGAGAAACTGACCGCGAAGGCGCGACTGGAGATTCTCTTCCGTGACCCCGAACGGCGCCGCTCCGAGCGC
>CAIWVZ010000424.1 GCA_903916245.1 uncultured Planctomycetota bacterium
CGACGACGGCACCGTCACCACCTACGCACGCTTCGTTGCCCGCAAAGCCGACGGTGGCGCCCCGCATCCGGCGGTCCTCGAACGCACCTACGGTTCGGGTCGCGTCATTTTGGTGGCCACCACCGCCAGTCGCGCATGGAACGACCTCGCCGCCTTCCCGACGTTCGTCCCGTTCGTCCGCGAGATGGCCTACCACCTCGTGCGCCGCGCGTCGGAACTCGAGAACCTGACGGTCGGCGGTTCGTGGCGCGGCGAAATCGAATCCAACGCCAAGAAGGCGACGCTCCTCCACAACGGCCGCCCGATCAAGGAACTCGACGCGTTGGCCGTTCCGAACAAGGAACGCCGTTTCGAGATCCGCACCGAGACGCTCGACCGCGCGGGTACGTGGCGGATCGAGTTCCCGGCGGGTGACGACGGAAAGGCCCCGACGCCGATCCGCCTCGCGGTGAACGTCGATCCCGTGGAATCCGATCTCGCACGCAGCACCCCCGAAACGCTCGCCGCGCGTTTCCCGGCCGGCTCCGTGAAGGTGCTCGACGACCCCGCCGCGAAGGAAGGCGGCGCGGACGCCGATGCGGAAGGTCGTCTGTGGTGGTGGGGGCTCGTCGCCGCCCTCGGCCTCTTCCTCCTTGAGACGTGGGTCGGCCAGTGGATCGGCAAGTCCCGCGGAGGCGCCGCATGAACCCACAACAACTCGAAGGGGTTCGCGAAGGATTCGTCTTCCGCGACGCGCCGGCCCCCTGGGTGATCTGGCTCGTCATCGCGCCGCTCGTCGTGTGGCTCGTGATGCGCGCCTATTCGATGTCCGGCGACGCGTCGCCGACGGTGCGCCGTCTCCTCGTCGCGCTCCGCATCCTGCTCATCGCGTCGATCCTCGCGCTCGTGTTCAACCCGTCGCGCGAAACGCTCGTCGTCGAAAAGCAGAAGACGCTCGTCGCCGTCCTCGTCGACACCTCGGCCTCCATGGCGCATCGCGACGGCTTCGAATCGTCACCGGCGGCATGGGACGCCCTCCGGGCCGCGGCCAACCTGCCGCCCGGCACGCCCGCGGGCGACCGCACGCGTCTCGATTTGGTGAAGGCCGTTCTCGAACAACCGGAACGCAAGCGCCTCGAAGAGTTGGCGAAGGATCACGACGTCCGCGTCTACACGTTCGGCGAAGCGCTGCAGCAGTCGGCGGGCGTCGCCAACCTCGAAGCCCGCGAACGGGTCACCGCGCTCGGCACCGCGATCGAACGCGTGCTCGACGAACCCGACATCCGCAGCCGCGCCGTCGGCGGCATCGTCGTCGTGAGCGACGGCAAAGTGACCGCGGGTCCCGCCGTCGAGGTAGCGGCCGCCGCCGCGAAGCGCCGCCGCATCCCCATCCACACCGTCGGCGTCGGCGACCCCGCCGCGTTGCGCGACATCGAACTGCTTTCGGTGCGCGCGGACGGCGTCGCGTTGAAGGACGACGAACTCGTCGTCGGCATGAAGGTGCGCAATCGCGGGTTCCCCGGCGGCGCGGCGACGCTGCGCATCTCGGACACCAAGGACGACCGTGAACTCGCGCGCGAAGCCGTGACGCTTCCCGCGGACGGCGAAGAGACGACCTACGACGTCCGCCTCAAGCCTCAGCGCGAAGGCGAACAACAGTGGAAGCTCGAAGTCGTGGCGCTGCCCGGCGAGCACACGACCGAAAACAACGCGAAGATCCACGCGATCCGCATCCGCGACAGTCGGCTCACCGTTCTTTACGTCGAAGGCGTGCCGCGCTGGGAGTACCGCAAGTTCAAGAACTTCCTCGTGCGCGGACAGGACGCCTTCACCGCGTATTCGCTCCTGCTCGGATCGACGGCGATCCAGGAAGCCACCGCGCTGCCAGGAATCGTTCCGCTCGAAGACTTCCCCCGCACGGAAGAAGAACTGCGCCGCTTCGACGTGGTCATCTTCGGCGACGTGGACCCCGACGCGCAGGACCGCCTCGGGACCGACCCGGCGGAACGTCGCAAGGTCTTCGAGAACGTACGTAGGTTCACGGAGAACGGAGGCGGGTTCATGATGCTCGCGGGCGAGAGTTTTTCGCCGCGCGCGTGGAAGGACACCCCGATCGAAGATCTGCTTCCGGTCGTGGTCGATCCCACCGAAGACGCCGTCGGCACCCGCGACCTCCTCTCCGCATGGAAGCCGCGCCTCACCGCACTCGGACGCATGCACCCCGTCATGCAGCTCGACGGCGACGGCGACGCGAACCGCAAGTTGTGGGAAGAAGGCGACACCCTGAAGGGTTTCTACTGGTGGTCGCGCGTCAAGAAGGCCAAGCCGGGCGCACAGGTGCTGTCCGAGCACCCGACGGAACGCACGTCGGAAGGGCGTCCGTTCCCGCTCGTCGTCACAGGCACGTTCGGCGAAGGGCCGACGCTCTTCGTCGGCTACGACGAAACATGGCGGTGGTTCCACCTCCACGGTCCGAAGTACGCGCACCAGTGGTGGGGCAACCTCATCCGCTACCTCGGCCGCGTCCGCCTCTACGCGGGCGACAAGCGCTTCCGCCTCACCGCGAATCGTTCCGCCTACGACGTCGGCGACCGCGTCACGTTGACGGCGTACGTGAAGGAGAAGGACTACCGTCCCTCGCAGCGTCAGGAGATCGACGTCGTGGTTCGCGCCCCTGCGGGCGTCGACCCGGAACGTCGCGCCGTGATGAAGCGCGTCGAAGACGGCGTCTTCGAACGTACGTTCTCGGCGGAAGAGGCCGGGACGTGGTCCGCGTGGTTGCCGCCCGAAGAGAGTCTCGGCGACGACAAGATTTCTCCGATCTCCTTCAACGTCCGCCTCTCGGACATCGAAAACCGCGAACCCGTCCTCGACGAGCCCGCCTTGAAGCGTCTCGCCGCGGACACGGGTGGTCGTTACGTCACGCTCGCCGAATGGGACCGCCTCGTCGGTGCGATCGGCGCGGAGACCGTCGAAGTTCCTCGGCGTCGCGAGTTCCGCGACCTGCGTCGCGAACTTTGGGTGCCGATCGTGGCGATTCTTCTCGCGACCGCCGAATGGATCCTGAGGAAGCGCTTCCGCTATCCGTAAACTTTCCATGAAACGCACCGCACTCGTCCTCGCCCTCGCCTCGAGTCTCGCCGTCGGTCAACGGTGGCAGGAATCGCCGGGCAATACGAGCAAGGTCTCGGTTCCCGACGAACAGGGACGCGAGCCGCTCGAACTCGTCGAGAAGTCGGCCGCGCAAGGCGACGTCGATCGTGCGCTCGGTTTGCTGCAGGAACTGCTCGACCGCTGGCCCGACAAGGTCATCGAATCGGTGCGCGCGCAGCGGATGCCTTCCGAGACGGATCAGATCGTCCCGGGTGACCGCTTCATCGGGCTGCGCGCGGAAGTCATGCGACGCATCGCGGCACTCCCGGACGGCGTGACGACCTACCGCAAGCGCGAAGACGCGAAGGCGGGGCGGCTCTACGAACAAGCGCTCTCCGCACGCGACGAAGAAGCGCTGCGCGGATTGGTGACGACGCGGTGGCTCACGTCTTTCGGGCCGCGTGCGGCTTCGGCGCTCGCCGATCTCCTCTTCGAAGACGGTCGCCCCGCGGAATCCGCCGCGACCGCCCGATCGGCTCTGACCGAAGCTCCGCCCGATCTCGATGCCTCGGTGAAGGCGCGCCTCGCCGCGCGGCTCATCCTCGCCTCGTTCGCCGCGGGTGACGCGCGAGGGCTCGCGGAGGCCCGTGCGGAATTCGGAACGTCGTCGTTCGACATCGACGGAACGTCGACGCGGCTCGACGCGTTCGCGGACCGCCTCGCGGCGCTGTTCCCGAAGACCCGCGAGCGCACGCCGCCCTCGCTCGCACCGTTCGCGGCTCCGCCTCTGTTCGCCCGCGCCCTCCGTACGCAGGAGACGCGCGACGTCTTCGACGGCGGCGATTACTTCCGATCGTTCGGTCAAGACCTCATCGGCACGGGCATCCTCTATGCGCCCGTCATGCCGGAGATCGTCGACGGCATCGCCTATTGGTGCGACGGCCTGTCGCTCAACGCGGTGAATCTGATCACGGGTGAAGACGCGTGGCCCGCCGTGAACGGGCCTTTCGACACGTTCCATGGTCGCCGCAACTGGAATTTGTTCCACGGCGTCGCGGTGGATCGCGGCATGATCTTCACGTCGCTCGAAGATGAACCGTCCGTGAAGCGCGACGGGCGCGGCGGCACGTGGGGCTACACGCCGATCGAGACGATCCCGTCGCGCAAATTGGTCGCCGTCGACGCGTCGACGGGTGAAACGCTCTGGAGCCACTTGGGCGGAGGCTCCTCGGACCTTCCCGCGGACGAACGCGACTTCCTCCGTCGCATCACGGTGAACTCGGTGCCGCTCGTCTCCGGCGAGCGCGTCTATGTCGGGGTCACGTACTACGTCGGCGGGTACCGCCACTGGCTCTGCGCCTTCGACCGCACGACGGGGCGTCTCCTTTGGAAGACGTACGTCGCGCGCGGCCAAGCCGAGCAAAACATGTTCGGCCGCCCCATCCGCGAAGTCGTTCCCGGACAGGTCGGACTGAAAGACGGCCTCCTCGTCTACTCCACGAACATCGGAGTGATCACGGGCATCGACGCGGCGACGGGCGTCACCCGCTGGGTGTCGGCCTACGCGCAGGACTTGATCCCGGTCACCGAAAACCAACGGACCATCGAACGGTTCCCGGGTTGGGTGTCGGGACGTCCGACGTTCCACGGACGCCATGCGTTCATCGCGCCGACCGACGGTCTTTGGGCGTACGCCGTCGACATGAAGGACGGCACGCTGACCCCCATTCAGGACGAGGGGCGTGAAGAGCGTCTGCTCCGTTCGAATCAAAACCGTTTCCGCCACTTCCTCGGCGTGCACGACGGTCTCGTCGTCGCTTCGGGGCGCTGGCTCGCGGCGTTCGACGTCTCGGGCCTCGCGGAAGGCCGCCCGATCGTCTTCAAATGGAAGGCGGGCGGCATCGGCGGCAACGAACCGCAGGGGCGTCCGACCGTCCGCGACGGTCGCGTCGCCTGGCTCGCGATCGGCGGCCCCGGCGGTGGCGGTCGTTGGCGGACGAAGGTCGTCGTCGCCGATCTCCGCAACGGCAAAGCCCTCGACGAGAAATGGCTGGACCCGCCGGCGGCGACCGGCAACCTCGTCGTCGACGACGAAGCCGCTCTCGTCGCGAGCGACACGAGCCTGATGGCGTGGTTCGACGCGGGCGTGGTCGCCGCGCGACTCGATGCGCGCCTCGCCGCCGATCCGACCGACGGCGAAGCCGCCCTGCGTCGCGGACAACTCGCGCTCGCACAGCGGCGCCCCGATTTGGCCGTTTCCCTCCTCGAACGTGCGTCGACGTCCCCGGAAACGCGCGTGTCGCGCGACGCCGCGACGAGCCTCCTCGGATTGTGGTTGGATCTCGCGCGGACCGCGGTGCCCGTCGAAGGCATTACCGTCGGCGCCGCCGAACGCTTCGCGAAGGCCGCGTCCTACGCGTCGACCACACGGCAGCGCGCCCTCGTGCGCAAGGAAGAACTCCTGTGGGCGAAGGGCGCCGTCGACGTCCCGACGGTGCGTCGCGCCGCACGCGCCTTGGTCGCGCTCGGCTCCGAACCGATCCGCATCGACGCGGCCGCGATCGAACTCGTTCCGACGCTCGTCGCCGGTGTCGACATCCCGGCGGGGATTTGGGGCCCGCTCGTCGGGGCGGCGATTCTCGAAACGTCGGCGCCCGCCGAAGCGGTCACTCTCCTTCAGGACATCCTCGCCCGCTATGCCGACGCCACCGTCGGCACGAACAACGGCGCGACGGGTTTCCAGTACGCGTACGACCGCATCCGCGCACTCGTGGAGAAGCACGGCCCGGAGATCTACGCGTCCGAAGAAGCGGCCGCGACCCGGGCGTACGACGCCGCCGTCGCCTCGAAGGATGCCGACGCCCTGTCGCTCGTCGTCGATCGTTGGCCGAACTCGAAGGTCGCGGTCGACGCGCAGGCGAAGCTCATGCAGTCGCTGCGCGACGCGAAGCGCGATCGCGATCTGCTGCGGTTCATCTCACGACAGATGCGGCGCTTCGGTCGCGTCGATGCTCTCACGACCCTCGAACTCGCGCGTGCCCATATCGCCGCCGGACGCCTCGAACCGGCCCGCGAAGTGCTGACGACGCTTTCCGTTCGGTTCCCCCGCGCTCGCGTGAAGATGGGCGAGACGGAAACGTCCGCCTCCGACGCCGCGCAGGGCCTCCTTGCGATGCCCGGGCTCGACGGGGCCGCCCGCCCGGGCCCCGCGGAACTCAAGCCGGGGATGAAGGAAGCGTGGACCGCGGTCGGCGCCAAAGAAGACACCCTCCCGTCGCTCATCGTGCCCATCGGGCGCCGCCCGAGCGCCGCGGACGCGTTCATCTACGCCGTGGTCGACGACGAACTTCGCGCCCTCGACATCGGATCGGGCGACGTGAAGTGGCGCCGCTTGGTGAAGAACGGACTGACGCTCGCGCCGCACTGGTACGACGGGGCGCTCGTCATCGCGATCGACGACGAGATCTACGCGCTCGAACCTTCGAGCGGTTCGGTGCGGTGGCAAACCGCGTTCGACGGACTCCGGCTCGTCGCCCTCGACGCGAGCCACGGCAAGGTGTGGGCACTTCTCCGCGACCCGCGCAACGCACGCACCGCGATCCTCCGCACCTTCGACTCCGCGTCCGGTGAGTTCATCGGCGAAACGCGGCTCGCCAACGGTGCGTCCGACAACGTCGCCTTCGGCGGTGCCTCGCTCGGTCACTCGCGACTGTGGGTGCTCGTGCGACTCGACACCGCGGGCGTTGCCTACGTCATCGACGCCCTGACGGGCGAACTCGCCGCGCCGATGGTCCCGGTTACCCGACCGGGCTCCGCCTTCCCGGCGCTGTCGGCGTCCGATCTGCTCGTCACGCAAGCGGGCGGCGGCCAAGGCCGCACCGTTCGGCTTTCGGGACGCGACGTCCTGAAGCAGGAGGAAGTGTGGACGTGGCGCGGCGAACGTTTGGACGATCTCCTCGTCCTCGACCAATCGCCGAGCACCGTGGTCCTCGGGGCGTTGTCACGCACCGCCGATCCGCGCCCGCAACGGCGCCGCGAACTCCTCGTGCTCGATCTCGACTCCGGCGTGGTCGCGCCTTCGATCCCGCTCGCGCCGACCGAAGTCCCGAAGGACGCCGTCTTGTCCGACGACGCCGTGATGGTGCGACTCGCCGTCACCGCCGAATCCGGCCGACAGCCGACCTTCGTCCGGGCGTACTCCCGGTCGCGGGGCGCCCGCCTTTGGGAATCGATCCCGGAGACAGGGGGGTCCTTGAGGGTCACCCTCCACCTCGCCAAGGGCTTCCTCCTCGTCCGTTCGAGCGCGCTCGACGACGCCGAGGGACGCCGCGGCGGGGGGCGGACCGACCGTTTCCGACTCCTCGACGCCGGAAATGGTCTCCTCAAGGATGAATGGACGATCAAGGGGGGGGACGACTTGGTGGACGGCGTCGACACGGAGCTCCGTGACGGCCACGTCGTCATCGCCAATGGGACGACCCTGACCCTGTGCAGGTAGAATCGGGGCTCGCGCCCCATGGACGGATTCGACGATGAAAGCACGCTTGCTCGCCCTCACGGGACTGACGGTCGCCCTCCTCGCGGGGACGATCGGCGGAGTCTTCGTCCGCGCTGACGCACCCGTCGCCGCGCCGTCGGTCGTCACCGCGCCCGCCGAGTCGACCACCCCGACGCCTCCGAGCGCGTCCGACCTCGATGCCGTGTTCGGTCCGGTCACCCCGGCCCCCCTCTTCGAAGAAGACGAACAGGTGAAGGGCGCCGTCGACCGCGCGCTGCGCTATTTGGCCAAGTCGCAGTCGGCCAACGGGTCGTGGATCCAGGACATCGGCTACAAGTTCAACGACTCCTATCAGGTCACGGCCTACGCGAAGCCCGACATCGGCGTCACGTCGCTCGCCCTCATGGCCTTCCTTTCGGGCGGGCATCTTCCGGGGCGCGGCGAGTTCGGCAAGGTCGTCGAAAAAGGCACCGACTTCATCCTCGGCGCCGTCGACGCGGAAACGGGATTCATTTCCCTCGACGGCTCGCGCATGTATTCGCACGCCTTCGCGACGCTGTTCCTCGCCGAAATCTACGGCATGACCCATCGCGCGGACGTGAAGCAAAAACTGCAACTCGCCGTCAACCTGACGGTGAAGTCGCAGAACAAGCACGGATCGTGGCGCTACGAACCCGACGCGGAAGAGTCGGACATGTCGGTGACCGTCTGCCAAGTCATGGCGTTGCGCGCGGCCCGCAACATCGGCATCCGCGTCCCGAAGTCGACCATCGACCGCGCCTACGGTTACGTCGTGCGCTCCGGCATCACGCGCGGCCCGGAAGCGGGCGGGTTCAAGTACCAGGAGAAGGACGTCACGCGCACCTCCTTCCCGCTCACGGCCGCCGGCGTCGCCTCGCTGCACAACGCGGGTGTCTACGACTCGAAACTGATCCGCTCGGGTATCGAATACCTGAAGACGAACATGAACCTGCTCTACAAGCAGTACGCGGGCCACTACTTCTATTGGTACGGCCACTACTACGCGTCGCAGGTGTTCTTCACGTCGGCGGACAACGGCACGAACCACTGGGAAAAGTTCTACTGGCCCCGCATCCGGATGGAACTTCTCGGTACGCAGCAGGACAACGGATCGTGGAAGAACACGGTCGGTCCGGGCAGCGTCTTCGCGACGGCCGTCGCGTCGATCATCCTGCAGATCCCCTACCAGTATCTGCCCATCTTCCAGAGGTGATGGTGGACGCGAACGCAACGAACGTCCTCGGAAAACTGCTCGACTCCGTCCGAGGACGACTTCGCACGCGCACGATGGCTGCGGGTGGGGCGCGCGTGCTTCGCGATGCCGTCGCCTTGGCACTCGCCACCTTCGCCCTCGATCTCGCCCTCGAACCACCCCACGCGATCCGCTTGTTGCTCGCCGGCGGGTCCATGGTCGTCGTCGGACTTTCCGCTTGGCGCCACCTCGTCAAGAAGCTCTCGATCAAGCCTTCCGACGACGCGCTCGCGCTCCTCGTCGAAAAAGCCAATCCCGCACTCGAAGATCGGCTCATTTCCTCGCTGCAACTCGGGCGCGAGCTTTCCGCGGGCGGCACGACGGAATCCCGCGAACTGATCGAAGCGACCATCCGCGACACGGTCTCCGCGGCCGGGACGATGGACGTCGTTCGTGCGGTACCGATGGCTCCCGTGGCCCGGCCGGCGGCGATGGCCGCGGCCGCCGTCGCGGTCGCCGTCATCCTCGGCGCGACGAAGCCCGATTGGGCCGCCCTGTGGATCGACCGTTGGGTGTTCCTCAAGAATACCCCATGGCCGAAAGACACCACGTTGCGCCTCGTCGTCACGGACGAAGATCGTTTCGCGAAGGAGGACATCGGCGGTCGTGTCGTCCTCCACGTTCCGGAACGCACCCCGCTTCAAGTTCAGGTCGAAGCCCTCGGCGTCGTGCCCGACGAAGTGGAACTCGTGATCGCTCCTCTCGACGATCCTTCCGCGGAAGCGCCGGTCGCGATGGGCCGTGCGGCGGGCAAAGGTTGGTTCCAACACAACTTCCCGCCCCTCGACCGTTCGATCGTGATTTGGGCGCGCGGCGGCGACGACCGCGACGACGCACCGGCCTTCGAAATCCGCGTCGACCGCGCTCCGCGCGTGACCGGCGTCACCACCGCCCTCGAATTCCCCGCTTACACCGGCATTCCGCCGCGCACCGGCGACGAGCGCAATCTGACGATTCCCGAAGGGACGAAGGTCGCGATGGACTTCCGGGTCAATCTCGATCTCGAATCGTTCGAACTCGCGTTCGAGAAGGGTGGGGCGGTCAAACTCGCGAAAGGGCTCGACGGCGTGTATCGCCACGCGTTCACGGCTTCCGTCGGCGACTTCTACACGTGGCGATTGCGGGCGACGACGGGTGTGCCTTCGGCGGACGTCCCCCGCTACGTGCTGACCGTCGCGGCCGACGCGCCGCCGCGCTTGTCGATGGAATCTCCCGCGTCGACCGCGATCCTCGCCACTCCGGACGCGGTGATCCCGTTCCGCGGCGTCGCGACCGACGATCACGGCATCTCCGCCCTCGAAATCCGCTGGGCTCGCACCGAAGAAGGGCTGCCGAATGCGATCCCGTTCGCCGCGGACGATTTCGTCGCCGACGCGCCGAATCCCGGCAAGGGCACGGGCAAGCGTCTGCCGTTCGCGGCGGACATCGACGTCGCCCGCTTCACCGCGGGTCCGGACAGCCGCCCCGGAGCCGCGCCCGCCGCGGTGACGCCCGAAGCTCCGCGCGTCGAAGACCGCATTCGCTTCCGCCTGCTGCTCTCCGACAACCGCGTCACGCCCGACAAGCCCGAACCGCAACGGCAGTACGGCGACGCCGAATACGCCGTCGACGTAAAGCCGCGTGCGGAAGTCGAACGCGATTTGGCGCAGAAGCAGACCCGACTTCGTGATCGCGTTCGCGATCTCGTTCGCTTGGCGGAGATCCGCCTCGCCGAAACCGAAGACGTCCTCGCGAAGGCCACGTCGGGTGGAGACGGCGCCGCGCCGGACGCGGTGAAGGCGCTGCAGAACGTCGAAACGTCCCAGTCGCGCCTCTCGGCCGAGATCGCCGCATCGGCACGGCAGTTCTCGCGCGTGTTCGACGGCTACCTCTACAACCGTCTCGATCCGGGGCCGCTGACCAACCGACTACTCGCCAACCTGCTCGCCGCGTGGCGCTCGAAGCCGTCGGAAGACGGGTTGGTCCTCTACGGCCGTGCGCTCGAAGACGCCCGCCCGCTCGCGAGCGATGCGCAACTCATGGGACGGTTGGTCAACATCCTCGACTTGTTCATCAAGTCGGCGACCACGACGTCTCCCGAAGCGGCACGCCGATTGGGTCAGGCGGCTCTCGCCGCCTCGCCGGAAGCCCGCATCGCCGAAGCCCGAGCCGGTCTCGTCGCCCAAAAATCGCTCGTCGAAGACCTCCGCGTCCTCGAAGACCGCCTGCTCGCCTGGGAGGACTACCTCGACGTCGTCCAAGGCTTGCAGGATCTGATCGAACTCCAAAAGGGCATCCGCAGCAAAGCGGAGAAGCTCTCGACCAAGTAGGAGGCCGTCATGCCCCGTCATCCCTTCATCCTCGCCGTCGCGTTCTGCGGCGCGGCCCTGACCGCGCAGGACAACGTCGCCGAGACCGACCGTGAACTTCAGTCGGTCATCCGCGAGCAGGAGAACGCGCTCCGCCGCTTGAAGTCGCTCCGCACCCGCATGGAGCGGCTCAAGACGCGCATGGCGGAAGAAGGCCGAGATCAGGCCGCCGCGCTGTTGCAGCGCGGCCTCGACGAACTCGCCGCGTCGAAGTTGGAAGACCGCATGTCGGACGTCGCGGGCAAGCTCAAGGCGAACGAACGCCTCGCCGGGCTGGCGGAGGCGGACGCCGTCCTCGGACGCCTCGTGTCGATCCTCGAAATCCTTCAGGAGAAACCACAACAGAACTCCGAGGTCGACAAGAAGGTCGCCGAAATCGACAAGGCCCTCGCGGACGTGAAGATGCTCTCCGACGAGCAGAAGGAACTCCGCAACAAGACGGACGAGATCCGCAACGCGCTGACGGAAGATCAAAAGCGCGCCTTCGAAGATGCGGCGAAGAAACTTCGCGATCTGAAGCGGCAAGCGGAAGCGCTCCGCGACGACGCTCGGCGTTCCGGCCCGGACGACGACGCGCTCGCCGCCTTCGAAGCCGCCGCGGAAGCGTTGAAGCGACGGGCGGAAGCCTCGGAATCGCCCGAAGAACGCGCCGCCGCGGAGAAGGCGGAATCGGCCGCCGCCGGTGCCGCGGCCCTCGACGCCGCGGCGAAGCGCGCCGAACAACTCGCGCGCGCCGCGGAAGCGACCGCGAAGGGCTTCGATGCGGCCGCGGCGCTCGCCGCCGCCGAAACCGCCGCGAAGAA